>CAVEBU010000001.1:0-47775 GCA_963614045.1 Alistipes finegoldii
CTCTATTTTCGGACAGCCTGTTTCTGTATGCGTTTCGGATTCGCTAGAAATTGCGCCACCTTCAGGGCTTGAGTCATGAGTTACATTAGCCACCTTTGGACTTAGGCTTGCGGGAACGATGAACTGCACTTCCTTTTGAATATAGTAGTTCTTTGGCAAGAGGTTATATTTTGCGTCAGCAGTGTTCTGCACTGGGTAGAAGCGGAAGATATTCTTACCCGCTTGGATACTACCCTTGTAAGTATCTGAAACATAGCCCTCTTTTGTCAACAGATTTGCGTCCGATTGATTATAGTCTATCGAACTAAAGCAGTCCGCACGACTTTGACTAAACTTCATTGACCCGCTAAAATTCCAATTTTTGCCATCAGAGGTTGCACTTAGGGTTTGTTCGGTTGGGAATTCGCTATTGTCACCGTTAAGAACTTTCTGCACCAGTTTGACTGTCATTTTTGAAATCGTGTTGATTTTTGCCACTGAACCAGTGAAGTTGACAGTATCCGAATATGTTGTTGTTGAACCTATCCAGACAACTTGGGAAGCGTTAACAATTATATCACGCTCGTCGATTTTCTTGTAATATTCAAATTCAATCCAGTCTGTTATCTCGGACGCAAGTGAAAATTCCTTATTAACAGAACTCGTATCAGTGCCATGAACGAATTGCATTTTAAATTTGTACACGCCACCGATGACCGCACTGTTTTTGCAAAAACTTTCGCTGTTGATAAAGTCGCTGATTGCTTTTTGATAAATTTGAGGGAAACTTGTCACTTGCGACGAGATTTTTATCGTTCTAGTTGCTCCCTCCTCGCCTGATTTCGCTTTATCAATGCCACCGTTATCATAGATGAATTTCACATAAGTTACGGCTCTGTTACCGCCTTTTTCGTCACTGCCGATAGGTTGTTGAGTTGAGTTGTAACTTACTATATTTGAGTAGTCTTTTTCGATATCACGAATCGATTCAGTCTCCGCATTATACATACTGATTGACACGCTTGTGATATCGTTTACGATTTCGAGTTTCGGCTGATACGTTCTAATAACGCTATCAAATCCACGAGTGATGAACTGGTTGTTCATATTTTCGTCGGCGTATGCTAGGATATTAATTTGCCACGTTCCGCCCAAAAGCCACTGGTTTTTGTTTTGATTGCTTATGTCTGCGCCGAAAACGTCCACCGAGAGCATATCCGCTAAATTCCCTGTGTTCATTTCGCCAACATTTGCGGTTGCGTACCAAACAGCATTATTTTTCGCACCGAAATCGCTTAGCGTGTCATACGAATACACAAGCGAATTGCCTGAGTTGTTTCTTGTCAAAATCACACGATAAGATACTTCTGCGCCTTTTGAAATCGTCTTGTATTCAAACGGAATATAGGTTTGATAGTAGTAATAGTAGCCGTTCTTCGCATAATATCCCGCAATTTGCTTGCCGTTTCCGTCGTCAAACAAGCATTTGCTTGCGTCAAAACTCGTTTGCACCGTTTCAAGTCTTACGTTGAACGCAAGCTTGGTTTCATAGCCGTAATCACTACTTACCCAGTAGCCCGCACTATCTCCCTCAGGAGCAACGACCATTAATTGCATTGTCACAAGTCCGCCATGGTAGTCGCTTCCGCTCCCGGTTTCGTTTACGAAATCGTAGAGAGTTTTGTACAAGCAAGCGACTTCATAAGGATAAGTATCCTCGTAATTTGCGTTGTAACTCCATGAGGTTTGACCGTTGACAGCCTTTTTAAACGCCGTCAAAGTTGCGTTAATGTCTTTTGTAGAGAATTCGACAGATTTTTCACGACCGTCATATGTGAGTTTTAGTCTGTACTTAGTAGACGAATTCATAGACAGCCTTGTGTATTCAAAGCCGTTTGCTCCGCCTTGCGCTTCGCCGTACGTGTTGCCGTCAACGTACAAGTATGGGTTAACAGCCATACCAGAGTATTCGCCACTACTCAAAACGTTAGATTCGTTGCCGTCAATCGATTTAACTCCGCCATGCTCAAAATCGGTCAATTCTGTGCTAGTTGTCGTGTCGTAGCGAAGTGCGATACTTGGCGCAGTGTATTGTTTTCTAATAGTCAACGCAACTGCCGAACTAACACCACTTTCCACGAAATTACGCACAATTTCTTGAGTTTTGGTTGTCGTCGATTTTGTCGTCAAAATAAATCTGTCGCTAGTGTTTGCACCACCTGGGTTTGCGCCCTCTGGGTAAGTCGTGGTGTTGCTAGAATATTTGCAAGCGGTTGCAGTGAATTGCAATCTGTTTGGCAACATTCCGTCAATCCAGTTAAACATATCGCTTTCACCACTTTCCAGACTGCCAAATTCGTCGTCTTTGCTATTTCTAATCACGATGTAACTTGTCATCTTACCATTAAGTTCTTCGTAATGAGGTTTAAATACCACTGTTTTGGTACTTAACCCGCTAGTGTTGAGTTCGCCACTGGTGTAATTGTACAGGCTGACAGTCAACTTAATGCCCTTGTCCGCTTGCACAATAGCGCTTGGGTTATACACGTTATCAAGGTAAATTTTGAAGTAGTAATTGCCGTCTGAATCGGCTTTGATATATCCGCTAGTTACGTTGCCGTCCATAGACGTCAATTTTTCTACAGTATTACCATTAGCGTCTTTTACGTCGTCTTTGCCCGTCTTGTTGATAATTTGAATCTCGCTAATTGTAGGCTGTGCAAAACGAATTGTGTGCTGGAATACAAAGTAGTAACTTGCGTTTAGGCTGTTAAAGTCGGCTAATTGCGTTTCAATCGCTTTAAGTTTACTCGTGTATTTCGCAATTTCGTTTTCGTCTTGAGTGATATGTTGACTAATCCAGTTTGCGTCGTAAACGTTCACGCTTTGCAATTTGTTGTTAACTTGGTCAGCGTTCATATTAACTTCGTTATTGTTTATCCACGTTTTAATCTTGCAGTAGTAAGTAATAGGAATGTCCGCCTTACCGCTTTCACTATCGCCCAACAAGTCGCTCAAAGCCATCTTGAATAGCGAAATCGTCGTTGTCGTGCCGTTAACTGTTAGCGTACCCAACTGACGACCGTAAGTAATGCTACTATTCACGCCGTCTACATAATTTTCGACAATGTATAGCCCTGCATAAGTGCTACCTTCGTCGTGACTTACATTATTTTTGGTTGAAATAATGTAGTGCGCACGATAAGTCTTGTTTGCCTCTTGCTCCAACGTCCACGAGTTATTTGTGCCTGCGTCCTTGTATTGTGTATCGTACACAAACAACTCAAATGCGTTATTTATGCCGTTGCCAAATTGAGTTGCGCTAAGTGTGTAAACCTCTTTCTTGTCAAAACCCTCTTCGCCCTCTATTGCGTAAACATTTTGTTGCGTTTCGGTCAGGCTTGCGGTAGAGAACGCTGGCGAAATTTCCTTGTAAATGTATTCACGAGGTGCGGACGTCTTGGAACTTAGATAGTAAGACGAATTAGGGTCGCTTGTGCCACCAGACAACACTCTAGGGCTTAAGTAGATGAAGAACTTGTATTTCTTGTTAGGAATTAGCGTAAGCCCGCTATTTGAAACTTCGTTTATGTAACAACGTCTGCCGTCCGTAGAGTTGTAGTAAGTCGTTGTACAAATGTGTGACGGCGTTGCGTCTTGCAAGAATAGTGATTTATCCGTCAAAGCGTTGTATTGAGCGTCACACTCGTAAGTGCCGTCCTCTTGCTCTTCGAACGCAAACAAGTTGACAATATAGTCCGCAATATCGTTAATCGTGTAACTGTATGGGTTTGGAGTAAGCGCCCAGTTAATTACGTAACAATACTTACCGCCTTTAAGTTCCATATCCATTCTGTAGTCAAGAATTGGTGTTTGCAGTGCGGTGTAGTGACAAATGTCCTTTTCGTACGAATACCAAGTATTTCCGTCGGTATGACCCGAATCACTTTCAGCGCCAACCTCGTCTGCGTCAAGTTTCCAGTCAAGGTGATATACGCCCGCAAGGTCGGAAGCGTTCTTCTCTCCGTCCTCCGTCCAACTATCAAACATTTTGTGAATGTTGATCGTTACGGTGTAGTAATTATCTGTCGTGCTTGTTCCACGAGTAATAGTTACATCGCCCAACGTAATTGAAGAATCGTTTGCGCTCATAGTATTAATATCAGGCAAAGTGTACGTCTTTACAAAAATGTTATCCAAATTGTAGCCCGAACCGTTGTAAAGCTTCAATTTTACGGACACAGTTGTTGGCAAATGCCATTTGCCGTCAACACCTTTTAACGATGCCACCTTAAAGGACAGGTATGCATTTCTATTCTCCGCTTCTGCCCATTTACGCTCATTGCTGTTTACTGGACTTGCGACGTCTTCCGACTTCTGCTTGGTTGTCAAGTATTCGCCCGTCACAGACACAGTCTCACCTGTCTCACTGTATACACTCCATGCTGGTTTCAAGTCGTGGACAATTTCAGCAGTTGACATAGTGTAGTACTGATGACCAACCGCCTCTAGCGATACTTTTACATAGTACACGCCAGATTTTAATTTGCCTCCACTTATCCAATCATCACCGCTTAATTTTTGCTCACCCACTCCGCTTAACAAGTCAAGTTCGCTTGTCAACTGAAGCACGTTATCTTTGTCAAGCCACGATTGTGGATTTATGCTGATTGTAAACTGATAACTCGTGAATGCGCCTTTTTTCGATACGTCGTCGTATTTAAGTGTGGTGTAATTCTCCCACGCTCCTGCAACACTTGTATCAACACGCATAATTTTAATAACATATTGCGCTGTTGCTCCGTTGTCCTGCAATTCGGTAGCGATTTTCTTGATATTCTTGCCCAAAGCCTCCAAGTCGTCTTCCTTGCCGTCACCCGTATCAAACGAGTACGCAATCGTGTTAGGTTGACGCCATTCTGCCGTAATACCAGGCATTGACTGGTTTTGAGAATATGCACTCATATCAGCTGAAACCAACTCACTATTTTGATAATTTGAGTTTGGCGCAACACGATAAACCCAAACTTTATTGCATTGGCTTCCACCAGCAACCAAAATTGACGACAAGTCATATTCTTTTGAGGATAATTCTTCGCCCTCAATTACTTTTTCAGCAATTTGCGTTGTGCCGTCTAGCTTATATGTAATAACCTTAATGCCGAATTTCTGCGCTTCTTTACAGTATTTATCAGCATTTAGCGCTACATAACCCCAAGTTAGCATACCATTTTTGTCAATCGTAACATCGTAAGGCTTGTTAGGGTAATTTATGTTTGCGTAAGTGAATTTCTCAAAGCCGTACGCTTTTGCTGGGCTGTAGATTACATTTTCTGCCGTCTTTGGATTTTCGCTAAAGTCAAGCGCTTCTGCCTTGATTTCGTAATAGTAGTCGCCCGCAAGGTAGTAATTCTCGCTTGGACGAACATCGTTACCCAAAACAGTTTCGTCGTTTAGGAAGTATTTCGTCATATCGAAGTACAAATACTCGTTATAAATATGGAACAAAGTATCATCGCTTAGCGAATAGGTCGTTTTAATTTCGCCGTTTTCGTCTTTTGTAACCTCAATAGACAAAATCGTTGTAAACGCAACTGGGTGCGCTTCTGCATTTTTGTTTGAGTCTTGCAAAGTTACAGTGTATTTAATATTAATGCTATATGCGTGACTTGGCAAAGTCCACCTTAAGAAGCCGTTTTTCTCGTATTCAACTTGGTCATTATTCTCATTAATCGCCTTAACAACGCTTACAGCACGCTTGCCCACGTCCGCTTCTTGCGAACTGAATTCTTGCACTGAAGTCGTGTAAGTGAACGCACTTGTTGTCGTAGGGTCACTATTCAAGCAGTAAGTCGAAACTTTCACATTTGCGTCTGCACCCGTTTGACGTACCACGAACCAAATTTTGTGCGGTCCGATTGTGCTAATTAGGTCGTACAACGCAAGCCCAAGTTTTGAATTTGTTGAGTCAACTCTCAAGTTGTCGAACGTCCCAAATTTCTCAGCTGTTTTGGTAGTTGCTGTGTCGTAGTAGTTCTCGTACATAACGTCAACCGAGTAAATCATATCGCTTGAAGCGTTTTCAAAAGTCACATTTACGGCGCTTGTGTTGTATTTTCTCGTGTCGTTGTATTGAATACTCAATCGAGGGTCAGACGGCGTGCTGTACTTGTAGTACAAATCAACGTTGTATGTCGTTGTAAGCGCCCCAATTGCCTCAGCCGAGTCAAGAGCATATGCTTTTGTTCCTTCAACGTAAGCATAATAGCCCATAATTTCAGCCGAAGCGGTCGGCATAATTTTAATTTCGTTAGTGCCGATATTGTAGTTTCTCAGCGGTAACTTGTTGCCAAAACTTTGCAACTCGCTAACATCAAGCGAACAACTTTCGTTGCCGATTAACTGTTGCTCTTTGCCGTTAAAGGTGATTTTGTAATTCGTGGCAGTATTGCGCAATTTTCCGCTTTCTTGCAACACAAAGTATTTCGTATTAAACGAATAAGCGGTTTCGTAAGCACTCAAACGGCTTTTGTTTTCTGAATCGCTCGCAAATGTAATTACACCGTCTTCAATTGTTGCGCCATTTAGGTAGCACTCTGGTGCGATACTGTATGCGCTAGCGTCACTAAATTGTCCGTCAGTGCCGATTTTTGCCACACCGAATTTGTTTACATAATTTGCGCCAGTTTGATTATAGCAAGGTTGCGAATCGGTCAAGAATAGGCTGTCGTTACCCTTTACAATCATACTAACTACGTACTCGCCCACAGGCAAATCTCTTGTTGGGTCGTACTCGCCCGCAAGGTTGTATGTCTTGGTGTTTTCGTTCCAACTCGTCAAATCTCTACCGCAAAGCGTTATGCTATAGGTTACTCCATTTTGACCGACCACGATTTTGCTACTATCCAAAGTAATTGGATCTACTCCCATTGCTACAGGTGTAAGAGTTATCACGAATCTATCTTTGGCAAGAGAACTATTACCCTCTTTTTCATAACCCCAAGTAATAGTGGTTTGGAAGTCGCCTTTTCCGTTACCCTCAGTATTAATACTAAGTTCTGTCGTTTTCATAGCGTTCTTTTTGGTAACGGTTTGTGTGAATTTCGCTGACGGCATCGCCCAAACGTTATTAGCGCTATCGTCTTGCACAGATACTTCTATCGTGTATTCCCCACCGTTTAGATCTTTCCAATCCTTAGAAAAGTCGCAAGTAACAGAAGTTGCAGAATCGGTCTTTTCAATATTAGAATAAGTTTCCTGGACGATGTCACCTTGCTTGATTACAAGCGTGTATTTCGTCGCATTAGTAACAGGCATCCAAGTTGCAACACCCTTTTCGGTGTCAAGAATTACACCTGGCTGTTGCGTGATAATTACAGGGATAGACAAGTTAGATTCACTACAAGTTTTTCCGCTGTAACCCACAAATTCAGTGCTGTCTTGCATTACGGTCGCATCGGAAATCACCACACTGTAGGTCACGTTTGTATTACTGATATTTGCGATATTCATAAGACTTTCAGCAACCGATTTAATGCTTGCGTCGGATGAATTCAAAGCGTATCTGTATTCCGAATCACCACTTTCAGCAGGCTTTAGCCCTGTCGCAATCAAGTAGCCGTTTATGTATAGCGAATAAGTTTGTCCGCTAAACACTGAGCCGTTGTTCTTGGTGTGGTTAATTTTTATAACATACTCAGTTGAATTAGAATCGTAGGTAATTTGCGCCGTTGCGTCGCCCGTTTCTTGCGTGTTTACCCAGTATTTCGTAACAGCTGGAGCAGAGTCCGTTCCCGACAATGTCGCAACAGGTGTAGCAGGCTCGCTAGCACCCTCGCCCGCTGGCGAGTTTGAAATAACCGAAATGCTGATGATTTTGAAAGTGATTAAGTATGCCGTATTCGAATCAGGCAAGCTGAAAGTTAGACTCTCGCTAGTTGTCGTCGTTGTGTCGTTTTCGTCGAATTTTAGTGTCGTCTCATCAACGTCGTTTGTCTTATATGATACTGCCACAGTGTAAGTTGTGGTGTAATCGCTAGCAGAGTAATTTGCGTCGCCCGTCCAAGTTACAGTAATTTTATCACCCGATTGCGTAAATTCAAAGTTCGTCGGAGTCGCAACCGTTCCCACCGAATAATTATAAGCCGTCATCTGTTGAGTAGCATAAGCGCTAGCGCTATCCGTTGGTTTAGCGGTTATACTAAATTTCAGCACAGGTTTAGGGGTTGCTGTCGATGTCCAAAATTCCGCAAGGGCTTTATTTTGAGCATTTTCCTCATCCTCAGGAATTGAATAATCATATGTAAATGCCGTTTTGCCCGCTTCTTGAGTACCCGTTTCTTGTTTAAATGTATATTCATTTCCGCCATATGTCATCGTAACAACATAATCGCAGTCTACATTTTCCAACGCATCGAAGCTGATTGTCAATTTGCTATCTTCCGAGTTGCTGATTTTAATGCCACTAACTTCGCCGACTTTCTTCAAGTAGTTAAATCCAACCGCCTTACTCCAGCCACTTTCTTGATAGCCACTGCCGTTTTGAGAGGCACGAACAGAAATCTTATACGCACCACCACTAGACGAACTAGGCAAAAGTTTGCTAAGCAACGTGTAAACGTAATTACTGCCCGAAGCATTCGTGAGTTTTATTGGGTCACTTACTAAAATTTCTTTATTATCTTTAGTAATCTTAACATTAACATACTGATTTGCGTTTGAATCAAGGTCGCTCACAACAAACGCAAGCCCTTCGCCGTCTTCAATGAGATTGTTGTTGCTAAAATCTGCAAGGCTAAGCGTAGGTGTCTTGAGAGTGATACGATAAGCAAGGTCAACCGACGTAGCCATTTCGCTATCCGCCACAAATACACTATCCACGCACGTATCCACGCACGCCACGAAATACATACGATACAGGCTTTGTTTTTTGTTGTTCAAGAAATCTAGCAAGCCGTCTATTGTCGTGTCCTCACCACGAGCAAATTTTGTATCCGACGAATTTGCAGTAATTTCGATAGCGTTGCCGTTTTCGTCCGCATAGAATTCGCCCGTCAAGGTTGACACAGTGAATTTTACTGCTTGATTTACGGTCGAACTGGTGGCAGTTTTGTTGGAATTTAGCGACCAAATTGTATAGGTCTTTTTGTCCCAACTTACACTAAAGCCCTCGCCGTCTTGCTCGACCGTCACATTACTTGGTCTGTCCGCAGTAATCGTATTTGCATACTCACCCGTCCAAGCCTTGCTATCACTTCTGTTTGCGTCACTCGGATGTGCCACAACGGACACCAAGAACGTTCCCGCTTCGGTGATACCCAGCGCAACAGTTGTGTATTGATCGCCCGACTTCTTCTGTGCATTTGTAACTTCTGTTCCGTTTACCGAAACTGTGTAACTTTTTGCCAAAGTGCCGTTCAAAATTCGTGCATACACCACACCCGATTCCTTATAAATCTTCACCGTCGGCGTAGGAATTTCGCTTGAAATTACCCACGTTGATTCTGCGGTGCTTGACTTTAAGAATTCCGTATCAGATTTTGCCGTAACAGTAAACTTGTATGTGCCTGCGCCGTATTTTGCGAATAGTTCTGTCGTTGTAACCCTAATTTGTGTATTGCCGTCAATAGTCACTTCAGCCCAAGGAAGAGCGATATCGGTTACCTTTGTGCCATTATAAGTAACGGCAACTTCATAATCAACCGCCCTATCAACAGGACTCCATTGAATATAAGCAAAATCGCTTGTGTCTTGCGTTATAGTAAAGCTAGCCAAAGTCGACTCAACCGAAAGGGCGTCGCTTGTTGTAGTTTCCGATTCAAGTCCCGAATTATAAACTACAACCGCTTGCACCATATAACTACCAGTATCAAGACTGTCTTTTCCTAGCGCAGTGTTGAGGTTTGCGTTCATCACTGCTTTCAATTCATCACCCGAAAACTGCCCTTCGTAAATCGTACGGCCGTCTTTTAGTATTTCCCAATCAACATATTGGACGTACTGCACCGCATTTGCGTTTAAAGTCAAGGTTGCAACGTATTCGCTATTTGGGTTTTTCGCAATTGTAATATTGCTAACGCCCTCAGCTGAATAGTCATTTGTGAAGCCATCAGTTTTGGTTATCTTAGCAATCTCACCGATATACGCTTGCTTGTCTGGAGCATTAGCCGTAATTGAACCAACACCAGCAAGAACGGATACACCAACATTTGTGTACAACGGCAATTCGTTCGTCCATGCATCAAAGTATGCAATGTTGTTGTCTTTATCAAGCGTCATTTGCTTGTAAGTTGTTGTTGCGCCGTTCGTAAATGCCACCGCATAGCCCGTCACAAGCGAATCAAAGTGCGGTACGGAAATACGGATTTTGGTGCTTGCTTTTTGATAAGCGAAGCTAATTTCAATATCGCTAGGCACTGTAATGTAGTGATAATATGTCCCCTCCGCTGTCACCCTATCACTTTCCGAATATTCGTCCGTCATAGACGCACATACAACAGTTAGACTATAGCGTCCAGGGTTGTCTTTAACCGCATTTGTCAAATTTAGCGTAACAGTTGCCGAAGTGTCGGTTTTTGCAACCTTTTGATTACCTGTTGTGGTCGAAACTACTTTTCCGTCATCACCAAACTTTTCCAACATGTAATTATAACCCGTTTCTGAACCAACAGTGTCCACCTTGTTCCAAGTCGCAATCCACTCGTTACTCTTGTTTGTTGTATCTTGCGTCAAAGCAAGCCCCGTCACCGCATTATGCTTGAACACATCAACATATGTATAGGTGTAGCCCGAACTATTTAGCAGTTTCGTTTGCCCCTCAGGAGCATTCGCATAAATTACAATGTTATACTTGCCTGGCTTGGTTTTACTACTCAAAAGTTTTGTCAACTCCGTTGTGTCGGTCACTTTTTCGCCTTTAGCGTAAGTCGTGCTTTGCGTAATTTCAAAACTTCCAACGCTAGTCGTATTATTACTATCAGTTACGTCAGTTACGTTCACACTATATTTGCTTGCCCCAACGACACCAACAAAACTTAGAGTCTTTGCTCTAGTTGTCGCATCACAGACAACCTCGCAACTAGAAGGTGCTTCGAGTATAGTTTTGTAATCAAACACACCCGAATATGACATTTCGGACGATTTGTAGTAATTAGTGTTCTTAGGTTGCACAATCACGCCAACTTTATATTTGCCCGCTTCGAGATTGTTTTGTTTCATAATATCCGAAACAGTAACCGTCACATTATTCCCAGTAAAGCCATCTATACTGCTATAACTGTATCGAATCGACGTGTCCGCAACAACTTCCGTTCCACCGTTATAAGTCACACTATAAAATGCCAAAGTGTACGAACCAATATTGCTTCTATCCGTGCTTGAGATATCCCACATCAACTCTACTTTCGGATCCGTTTCAGACGCCCTGATTTGAATTTCACCTACTTGTCCTAATTGCGAAACAGTTGTAAAAGCCTCGCTTTCAGTCCAATCAGAAGCAATAATAAATTCACCTTGTCCGTCAGCACAAATTTTAACGTAAATTTCAGCATAAGTAGCACCGCTACTACTCAAATCAAACGTGTAACGAGTATCAGTTACACCCTTTATAGTGTCGCCAATTTTCAAAAACACGCTCTCAGCACTCGTTTTGCCGTAGATTTCCAAAGAGTAACCGATCGCATCGCTAACTTCGTCCCAATCAAAAATCAAATAATCACCCGATTTGCTGATTTTGATATTTTGGACATTTTCAAGTTTGTCTTGTACTGTATATGTGATTAAATTACTGCGTTTATTTTCAGCGCCAATACCCGATTTCGGCACGCTCATAACATAAATTGATTTTTTGCCCAACACATCAGTGGCAGAATAGTTCGACATATCAAAAGTGTATGTCTTAAGCTTGTCGAATTCTGAAGATTTAATCTCAGCAATACACCTTTGTTCGTCAAGCCACACTTCAAAATGGTCGACATATTCACTACTTATATCGCCGTCATTTACAACCCAACTTATATAACGCTTAGTTCCCTTTTGGGAAATTCCACCATCTTCAAAACCGCTTGCAGTAATTTCAGGTATCGCAATCGTGTTCGCTTTGTAGTAGTAAACTTTGTCAGTATAAGCGCTAACTTCAATACAATCGTTATAGTTACCCGACAAACGATTCACAGGCGAAGCGGAAACTTGCACGCTAAAGTACTTCATATTAGGATGGCTTTCTATATATTGTTGCAAATCATACTCTGTGTCAGAAGACGACATTGTTTCCGTCCCATTTTTATCGTCGGTAAACAACAAATTGTAACTTTCCGCCAGAGACACAGGCCCCCAACTAAAGAGCAAGGCATTTGTATTTATGCTAGGACTTGGCGGTACGTCCAAAACAAACTTTCTCGCCACCCTTTTTACTTCGCTGTAGTCAGAGTGAAAACTTGCCAAACTATGCAAAGCCCGTACGCTAAAGGTATGCCAACCGACATCAGCGGTCTCGTTTTCCAAATTTGCTGTCGGTTCTGTGACAATTTTTGTCCTCTGCCCGTCAATTAGGATATAATACCCAATCGCACCCTCAACCGAATCAAAACTTAACACCCAATCATCACTAACTTTCAAATTCTTGGGCGTCGCCAATTTGGTAATACGCTCCCCGTCAGGCAATTCGGCTGATTTATTACCGAAAATCAAAATACCGCCGACTATCGAGCCCGCCAAAAACAACAGCGCAACAATTATGATTATAGCTGTCTTTAAATTTTTTGACATACCATTATTCTTCGCCATTATATTACTACCTCGCCTATTTTTTGTAACAATAAACCAATTTAATTTATTATTCGCATTAATTATACAAAAATACAACAAATAGGTCAAATAAAATGAGGGGGTTTTGCAAAATTTATAAAAAATATTGTGCTTTAATCTAAATTTTTATTTCAAAAATGGACACAACTTTTTGTAACATTTATCGCCCACCCTCTTGCGCAAGGCAATCTACTTTACAAGAAAAATGCATAAATATTCACAAAAAAGAAAGACCCGCATTAATGCAGGTCTTCATTTAGATTAACAAAGCAACGATTGCAAGTATCAAAATAATCAGTTGTGGTTCGAACTTCACTTGGTGATTTTTGGTCATTTGAGCAACGTAAAATCCCAACGAAGCAAGCAGGCACAATCCACCAATCCAGTAGAAAACATAGCCGGCAACAGCCGCACCGATAATCACAAAAAGTTTACCCAAAACTACCAAAGCAATAGTAGCAAATGCCGATAAAATGGACAAATTACCCAAATCGCTCCACACGAACTTCTTTGGCTCTTCTACTTCTTTCGGTTCTTCAATAGTAACTTTCTTGGCCTTTTTTACTTCGACCTCGTCAACCTCATCATCCTTGTCAATCTCGTCAAAATAACTAGCGTAGTAATCGCTTTTGTTCTCACTTTCCTGTGTAATTTTATTTTCCTCTTCCGCAAACATAAATTATTCCCTCCGTTTATATTTATTACAAATTAATTATAACATACATTTCTCAAAAATGCAATACCTTTTTGCAAAATAATTTGAGAATTTGCGATTTTTTTGTGATTTTTCCACAAAAACAGCCACTTTTCCACATAAAACGCACATTTAAGACAATTCGGGGCGAGTTTTTTGGTCATTTTTTACAAATTCCCACGTGTTTTTGCCAACAATTCCGTCCGCAGTTAGTCCGTTTTCAGCCTGAAATTCCTTGACTGCTTGCTCAGTTTGTTTGCCAAAAACCCCGTCAATAGCGCCCGTATTATACAATTTGCTGTACAATTTTTGTTGCAAATATTTGACATCAGCGCCGTAATTCCCACGCTTTAGAGTGCTAGCGTCGGGAGTGAAATTGTTGAGTTTGTACCATGTTTTTCGCCCCACAACACCGTCCGCAGTTAACCCGTTCGCCTGCTGAAATGAACGCACTGCGTTTTGCGTATTGTTGCCGAAAACCCCGTCTATTGCGTTGACAGAATACCCTTGAATTTTCAGCAAAAATTGCAAATATTTCACGTAGCGATTTTGCGAACCCAAACGCAATAGCGGGTACGAATCGTCTTGCGGAGCGACATAATTTACGCCAAAATACTCGCAGACACCCTTGCAACTCGCCCGCCCGATTGCAGTGTACCAATCAGGGTCGAGCATAAGTTTCGCCTCACGAAAATTCGTCATAAAACCGCACTCCATAAGACAAGCGACGCAATTTACGTTGGACAACATTCCAACATCCAAAGCACGAACGCCACGACCACGAATTTCCACCGCATCAAGAATATTTGAATACACTATTTCGGCGAAATTTCTTGAAGCGTTCGGCTGGCGATTCAGTGGCGAATAATAGCCCTCAAGCCCGTTTGCAGTGTTGAAATTTGTGCCGTAAGCGTTGTAAGCAAACGTTACTACTGCGTTCGCTTGCGCCCGATTCACTATCACGACACGATTAGAAATACTTGCGTCTTGCCTATTCGGTTTGACATCTAGCACCCTAAAACCTATTCGATAGCAATCCGCCAAAAAAGCGTTTTTTGCGTTGTAATTGAACTCGTTTTCGTAAATTTCTCTGTCAATGTACGGCATAACAGGTGTTCGCTTGCCTAACGTGGGCGGATTGACACCATGTTCATCATTTCCTGCGATTAGATAGTTTTGCGGATTATTTGCCATAAAAATTACCTCTCTGAAATTTTTAGAGTTTTATATGCTTTTATTGGCATTTTTGTGAGTACTATGCAGGTACTATGCACGTGCATAGTACCTGCATAGTACCTGCATAGTACCTGTTTTTTCCACTAAATTACCCACTTTTTTGATTTTACGCAGTCTTTTTTAAGAATTTATCCACTAAAACTGAAACACTACAATTTCTCGCAAAAAGAAAAATTCTCCCCTATTCAAGAGAGAACTCTTCGCAAAATATTATTTGTCGTCTTGGCAACCACAGTCGCAGTCATCATCGCAATCACAATCATCGCCACAACAACAATCTTCTTCGTCATAATCATACTCGTCGTCATCATAATCTTCTGGACCGAATCCGCCACCGTCAAACACGTCATCATCACAACAACAGCAACCACAATTACACCCTTCGGCTTCTGGCAAGTTGTTTAGTTCCGCCAAAACAAGTTCAACATCGATATCATGCACATCGCAAGCGTCACCAAGCGCCTCCGCTTGACTCATAGGACAGCCACAGCAGTGCATACCGAACCCCTCAAGAACAGCACGAGCATTTGGGTTTGCGGATAAAATTTCGCCCATAGACATTTCTTTGTCGAATTTCATTAGGTACTCCTCCTTTTAAAACATTGATATTATACCCAATTTTGCACAAAAAATCAAGCATTTTTCTCTTTTTTCGCCTTTTTTGGCTTGAGATTAACTTTTGGCAACTCGGTTTCGGCGTTTTCGGTTTCTTTTGCGTCCGCCAAATCGCTAGTCGCCTCCTCAACCTCTTTTGTATCCGCTTTTGGTTGTTCTTGCTCTTGCAAATTCTTTTCAGTTTCCGTCATATCCATAACCTCAACGGTGTTTTCTTTCTGTTTTTCAGCCTTTTTACTACGAGATTTGCCTTTCTTTTCCTTGACTGTCAGTTCATCTTGAACACTAATCTCCGCTCCTAGCTCGTTTATTTCATCGCTAGAAATATCCTTTTCCATCTTTTCTTGCAACAAAACCGACGCAACATCTCTATCAAAAATCGCTTTTGTGACCGCAAAATTCTCTAGTTCCATACCGTATTTGCCAAAAGCTTTCTGCACGTCCGCAAAAATCATAGTCGTGAAATTCGGCAAGTCGTCCACTTCTTGCGGATTCAAAACACGCTTTTTGTGTACAATTTCTTGCACATTTTCGCCAACATACTCGCACACACGATTTTTTGCCTTGAACGAATCAACTTTCGCCCACTCGTAAAGATAGAATTTCATCATAGCTGACGGGTCAGTACATCTCAAATTTGTCAGCCCGCTCAAAATCACATCAAAGCGTTTTTTCTCCTCTTTTGAAGCATTTTTCTTCTTCAAAACAATGTTATCCGTTTGCCAAGCCAAATTTTCCACCGCAGTTTTATGCACAAAATATACAAAACATTTAAACGCATCACGATAGACTTTTTCTTGTTTACCATGCTTGATTTTTGTAACAGGTTTTTGCAGTTTTAATAGTTTCGTAACGAGCGGAATTTTATCCAAAGTTATGATATGCTCGCCCGCCTCTAGCACGTCGCAAGGTTTATCCTTTGCAACAAAAATACACCACCAGTCTTGCGGTACAACTATTTTTGTATTGAGTTTTACCTCCGTCGTCCATTGCGAAACTGAATAGATAAAATCGCTACTGTTCTTTTCTGGCAGGCTGAAAATTGCCTGCTTGTTTCTGTTAAATAATCCCATAAGTTCACCTCACCAATATAATTATATCACAACAATCATAAATAATCTATTTATTCGGCAAAATTTGTTAAATTTTTTATATTAATTTTTAAAAGCCTCTCATACATTATTGTATCGCAAGGAGGATTTATGGAGTATTTTACAGAATTAATCGGCAAGCAAGTCATCTCAATTTTTGACCAAAAAATTATCGGTACACTTTATAACATTGATATAGATTGGCACAAAAAACGAGTGCGAAGTCTCTTGATTTTAAGTCAAGATGACGAAGCAATTTACTCGCTTTCGCCACAGAAAATTTTTAACACAAATGATTGCATAACTATACGAAATAATGCAGATTTAATCATTTCTGCCGACCCGAACCCCGCCCGAATTATTGGCAAAACTATCATAGGTTTGAGCGGAAAAAATTATGGAACACTTAACGAAATCGCTTTTGAAAATTGGAAACCGCAACTTCTATACTCGCTTGAACCGATAGACATTAGCAAGATTTTTGGATTTTCTCAGCAACTAGTTTTGATAAACGACCTTGATAAAAAAGTTTATTTGCACAATTTCCTTCGCAAAAAAATGCTTATTCCACTTGAATCGAATCAAACTGTTAGCATTTTAAACAGCTCAAATTCTATCGGTATTCCGAAAACAATTACCGCAAAAAGCACAAAATCTTAGTAAAAATACCGTTTTTTTGGCAAAATAACAGCAAATTGCTTTACAAGTTCGCTTATGTGTGGTAGAATATATTTATAATTTATTGAAGGAGTTTGCTATGATTTTTGACGAAATAGTAGAATTATTAAGTGACCAAATGAACCTCGACAAGTCGATTCTTCGACCTGAGACTCGCTTTGTAGAAGACTTGCACACAGATTCTTTGGATATGGTTGAAATGCTTATTGCATTGGAAGACAAGTATAATATTACCGTTCCCGATGAAGAAGCTAAGCAATTAGACACTTTGGGAAAGCTTGCGGAATATATAGAATCAAAAGTTGCACCAACTGAATAATTATGCAAAAAACACTATTCCTGTTTTGACTTGGAATAGTGCTTTTTTGTTCATTTTGTGCCTAAATCAAGGTAGCTATTCGGGTCAACTGCTTCGTCATTAAGTAGGACTTCCAGATGCAAGTGCGCACCGTCAACGGACTCGGATTTTGCCGTCGTGCCGACCTTACCAATCACGCTCCCTTTCTTAACTTTGTCGCCCGCTTTCACAGGCACATCACCCGCAAGCGACGCATAAACGACAGTAATTCCTCCGCCGATATCCAACTTCACAATGTTGCCCATCAGGTAGTTGTAAGTGACTTCTTTAATCGTCCCGTCCATCACCGCATAAACATCACTGCCCTCCTTGGCAGAAAAATCAACCGCCTTGTGTGATTGCCACCAGCCGTAAGTTTTGCTGTATTGCAATTTCGTGCTAGAAAAGTCTTTCATCAAACTCACTTCGCTCAGCGGGTTAGAAAAAACAATCTCCGTATTTGACACAGGTTCACTTACGTCAATCGTACTGCTAGACGGCGTCGTATTGCGAACCGCCACCAATGTAATAACCAAAGTTAGTAGTAGCAAACTACACGCAAGTCCCACCCAATAGCCATATGTTTTCAAGAAATTTTTAATGCTGTTTTTGTTCATTTTTGCCTCCTTGACAAAGATTATAGCCAGAAATTTTATTTTTAATCATAATTTTTTTTGAATATTATGCACCAGTCAAAATAAGCGGATAGCCAATTGTTGTTTTGTCACCACTTTTGGCAATTTGGATGTTAATTTTTTCGCCATTATAGGTAACACTCCGCCTAAAAAGTGGCGAATATGCATAAATAAATCTAAATTCGCCTGCCGTTTCCTCAAAAATTTTTTGAGCGGAAATTTTTTGCAAATACGCTGAGCAGTCGATTTTTCTATCAAAAAACACCGAAATTCCTTGCAAATCTTCGGTAGAAATCGAGTTTTGCACCTTTCGAGCAAATTTTAAGTCGGATAAAATTATGTAACCTTTCCCGTTTTTAATCGCCGTTGTTTCGGGTAATTCTATTGCCGAATTTGTGCAAAAATACGCTTTTCCGTCATTAAAATCACTAAAACTCCCCACAAAATCACAATTTGGCGAGCAAAATAGCACCAAAATCGCACAGAAGATTACTCCTATCGTCTTATACAACAGCCACCTCACAAGATTTGAATTTAATCTAATTATTGCCAAGCAGTTTGAATTTTAATCATTGGTTTAATGTTCAAGACTGCACTGATTTTTGTTAAAAATAAAGAAAAAAGTGGCAAAAAACCACTTTTTTTATCATTTTTTTGCGTTTTTTTGATGATTTTTAACAAATTTCACGATTTTTCAACGCAAGTTACTTCTTGTTTACAGCAATACTTTTCTCAAAAATGCTATCATTAAGATTGGCACTCACATTATGAAAAGCCTTAAAAAATTCGTCGATATACTTCTCACGATTCAACCCAACGACAATATCAATTGCACCATATTTGGTAAAGCGGGCATACGTCTTGCCAGGCTCTTTATCAATGTCCACATAAATATCCGCCCGCTGAATTGCAAAAAGCTTAGGATTTTTGATAAAAAACAACGCACAACTATCATTTGTTGCGATTCGCTTGTCCGCACTGTCCTTTTCCCAATATCCGCTAAACATCGTCGCCAAGAATTTGCCGACAGAATTCGTCAAACTCAATTCTTCCACTTGATTCTCAGTCAAGTGCGCAACCTTTCGCCCAATATACGACGGAACCATTACAGTAGGAATTCCGCTGTCCAGCACGATTTGAAACGCTTCGGGGTCGTTCATTATGTTAAATGAAATATGCTCGGGCATATCGAGAATTCCGTACGGGCTTGCTCCCATAAAAACAATTCGCTTGAGAAATTGCACAACTTCGGGGTGACGAATAAGCAATTCCGCTGCGTTCGTTTGAGGCCCCCAAAGACACAGAGTAATCTCGTGCGGGTTCGCCATAATCACCTCAAACATAGCCTCAACGGCGGACTTGCCAATCGGTTGCGTGCTAGTTTTCCTCGGCGGAATATACCCGCCCATACCCTCGGCGCCATGAATTTCCTCGGCGTGAATAGGTTCACGAAAAAGCGGTTTCCCCGCCCCGATTGCAATAGGCACATTTTTGCCGAACAAGTCCATCACATGACAAGCATTGCGGGTTGCAGTCAAAACATCGACATTGCCCGAAACAGTCGTAATCAATTTAACGTCCAGCGACTTGTCAAAAAGCGCTAAAACTAACGCAGTAATATCGTCAACACCTGGATCAGTGTCAATAATTAATTTGTGTTTCTTCATTTTTTCCCCTATTTTTATTATGTGTTTTACACTATAATTATATACAAAAAGCACCCAATAAGTAAAGCAAATCAGCCATAAAAATATTTTTTTGTCAAATTTTGTTTGCGAAACGACTTTCTGTTTAAAATTTCGCTCTTAAGGCTCAACTTTCAACACCAGAAACGGCGAATTCGTCAAGAATTTTAGACAAAAAACACTTCCGCAACTTTTTAAAACTACAATTATTCCCCGTCATTAAAGGAGAAGTATTCGCAAAAGTCATAATTGTCGATAATGTCGCCACTGATTTTGATAAATTTGATAATAGTGTCGTTAATAAGGTCGGCAAGGTGCGGATTTTCGTCCAGCACATCAAAATAAACCTCACTCAAAACTGAAATGATTTTCTCAATTTGCAAATCGGGACAGCGCCCCAAGTAAAGTCCTCCCCCCTCCTCAAAATACGGCGGGTCAGCTTTGCATTTTTCATAACAATAACTCAGCAATTTCCTCTGTTGCGTGTCCAAATCGAGCAAATACTTTTCCTCCAACGGCATACCTCCTTGGAAACCAAAACTAACTATCTTAGTTTGGTTAATTGTATCAAATTTAATCGCTTTTGTCTAACATTTTGCAAGGTTTTGCGTAGCTTTTTATCCATATTCGCTTTCTCTACACCAATTCCACAGACTTTTCTACAAAAAGCCTTTACTATAGCACCCCCTCTATCTCTATATAAGGCTAAATCTTAGACAAGGGGGGGCTTGGTGCATACGCTTTCAGCGTATTTTGCCCTGTCTCGCAGGGCAATGTGCGTTCGGCACGCCGAACGCACGCACCAAGCCCCCCCCTCTTTTTTACACGCAACCAAACCAAAGACGCACACATATATCTATATTAAAGTGGTCAAGTATTTTGAACACCTTTTTAAATGACAAAACTCTATTTTTGCGAAAAAGCCCCCACATTTTCACAAAAAAATAAACAAAAACCACAAAAGTGTGTAAAACACTAGACACTGTGTCAAAATTTTGATATAATATAAGCATAATCAATATTAGGAGGTTTTTATGCCAACGGAACTATTTGAAAGATTACGGCCCGACCGTAAAAATTCCATAATCAAAGCACTGACAAGGCAATTTGCGACACGAGATTATGCCGACCTTTCTGTAAAAGAACTTGCCGATGAGGCGGATATTTCTCGTGGGAGTTTTTATTTGTATTTTAACGACAAGGAAGATGCATTTTTGACTAGCGTGAGGAATTATACCGACCGCCTTGAGCAAGATTTGCTGAATATTTACTCGGGTTCGCAGGATATTCAAACTGTTGTGATGCAAGTTTTTGACTATCTCACGCATTTGAGTTCGTTTGAACATTCGTTTTTTGAGAAAATCAGCAATAATTTGACTTTGGGCGTGCCTGATATAATTGCGGAAACTTTCGACCAGTTTAGTAACAAATTAAACACGCTCTTGGAAACTCGGGTCGCCGATATGGGAATAGAATTGACTCCGAAAATCAAGGAAGAAATTTTGATTCGCAGAGAAATTTTGTTTAGCATAATGATTTGCTCGCTAATTAACATTGGAATTAACCGAACTACGCTAGCGGACGAGCGAAAAGCATTACAAAAAAAGATAGATTTGGTGGTAACTTTGTCAGTTAAGAGATTTAAAGACCACACAGATAAAGGAGAATAGACGATGAAGATAATTCACTGTGCCGACGTACATTTGGGTGCAAGTATGCGCACGCATTTGTCATTAGAACAAGCGAATCAGCGCAAAGACGAATTGCTAAAAACCTTTAGCGATATGATAAACTATGCGCAAAACAACGAAATTGCGAATATTTTGATTGCGGGCGACCTGCTTGACTCGTCCTATGCGGACAAGCGCACTCGCAACGTGTTAATTGACCTTATTTCTAGCCACTCTGCAATAGATTTTTACTATCTTTGTGGTAATCACGATGAGAATAATTTGTTACTTTCAAGCGAAGATTTGCCAAAAAATCTTCATACTTTCAACAGAGAATGGACAAGTTACAACCTAAACGGTGCGATTCTTACGGGGGCGATTTTGGGCGAAAACAACGAGCAGTTGTATCGCAGTCTTGACCTTGACCCGCAAGAGTTCAATATAGTTATGTTGCATGGTGGTGAAGCGTACGGGAACGACTTCTCCACCCCCGACACTGTGAATTTTGACGCACTGACAGACAAAAATATTGACTATTTGGCGTTGGGACATATTCACACGTTTACGACAGGCAAACTTGATAAGCGTTGCACTTATGCGTATTCGGGCTGTTTGGAAGGTCGAGGCTTTGACGAATGTGGCAAAAAAGGGTTTATCGTGCTTGACTTGAACCCTGACGGAATGAAATTGGAATTCGTTCCGTTTGGCAAACGTGAACTGCACGAGCTGACCGTTGATATTAGCGACTGTCAAACTTCGCAAGAAATTACTCAGAAAGTACAGGACGCAATCGCCCCTATTCCTAGCAAGGATATTGTGCGGATAATTTTTGTTGGCGAATATGACGAAAACACGCAAAAATATCTAAATTTGGTGACAATGGATGCACAAAATAAATTTTTCTTTTTTACATACAAGGATAAGACCGTTCCAAAAATTGATTTGAGTGTTTTTGAAAATGATATTTCGCTTGCGGGGGAATTTGTCCGCACCGTCAAAGCAAGCGATTTGAGTGACGAACGCAAGCAAAAAGTGATACTTTTGGGACTAAAAGCGCTGAACGGCGAGGAGGTGGATTGATGAAATTACTGCGTTGTTATGTACAAAATTACGGCAAACTAAGTGAGTTTAGTTACGATTTTGATGACAAAATGAACACAATTTTGCAAGAAAACGGCTGGGGAAAAAGCACTTTTGCAAGCTTTATTAAGTCGATGCTTTTCGGTCTCCCCCGCACTACCGCTAGAGACATTGCGCAAAACGAACGGACGAAATATTCGCCTTGGCAAAGCGGTACGTTTGGCGGTTGGTTGGAATTCACTTTGGGCGACAAATCTTATCGAATCGAGCGAACTTTTGGCGAAACTAGGTCAAAAGACAAGGTAAAAATTTACGACCTTAGCACCAATCAAGAGATTAACGACGACGATTTTGTGGAAAATTCGCTAGGAATGAACGGCGACACTTTTATGCGTTCGACCTTTGTTGAACAAGGTGTTTTTAGCACTGCAAGTAACGAAAGTATCAAGGCTCGGCTCGGCAAACTACTCGAAAACGACACAAGTTTCGACCTGGGCGCTGTGGACAAAAAACTGTGCAACAAACAGACCGATTACCGACTACTCAAAGGAAACGGCGGGAAACTTTTCGCTCTCGAAACCGAGCTAGATGACACACGCAAAAAAATTTGCGACGCCTCAATTTCCACACAAGAAATCAAGATGTTGACGCAAAAAATGGAAGAATTGACACAGCAAGCAACCGTTGTGGAGCAACAAATCAAGGTTTTGCGTGAGACTCAAGACCGAATTGGTGAGCAGAAAGCGAAACAAGGTATGCTTAAATATTATCAAAATATCGTGCAGGACCTTGAGAAAGCAAAGCAAAAACACGACGAAATAAAAGCTTCTTTCCGCTCCACTCCACCGACCGAAGACGACCTTGCGACTTTGGACGAGGTTCAGCAAAAATACAATCAGTTGAAATTAAAACTCGAGAATTTTGACATCTCTAGCCAGTCCCAAAAGCTTACGGAATTAAAAAATTACTTCGCTGCCGGTGTGCCGACCGATGAAGAGCTTGCCTACGAAAATAACTTACTCAAGCGCCTCCGCAGTATGCCCGATGAGGACGGAATCAAGACAATTTCGCAAACTCAAAGCAGTACAAGAGTTTCGGGGATAATTTCGACGGCTTTGGGCGGAATTTTGCTGATTTTGGCGATAATTTTTGGGTTCGCACAATCGAAAACGATTATCGGCGTTGCAGGACTTGTCGTCGGACTAATGCTAATTGGTATCGGACTTTACCACATTTTTCGGAAGCCCGAAAGCCTATTCAACGTTGGCTACTACCCTGTCGGCGAACGTGCTGATTTACAGCAAAAACTCAGTACTTTTGTGGCAAAATACGGCGAAAATGTGGAATTACTAGAGGACGGGCTGTACAATATTCGCTACAAATTGCAACAATATCGTGAATTAAACAAAGCAAAAGACCAAAATGCCAACGAAAAAGAAGATTTGCAACAAAGACTTCAGCAAAATTACGACCGCTTGACACAATATTACTCCTCTTATTTTGACAGCACCGACAATTTCAGCAAGTGCTATCAAGATTTGAAGAACAAGTGCCAAGAGCTTAAATTTGCTGTCAAGGATATTGAGGACAAGCAAAAACGAATCGAGGAATTCAAGGAAAAGCAAGAAATTCCTGAGGGCGAGGAACTAGCCACGACGGAAAATGCCGACACCGATGTTTTGCGTAATCAAATTGTAGAGCAAGAGCATATAAAGGACGAAATTTTTGAGCAACAAAATCGCTTGCAAACGCAAATTTACACGCAATCGAAATCGGCGGACACGCTTGAATTCTATACAAACAAGGAGCAGGAAATCCTAGAGGAAATCGCTGAGGCGACTGAAAAATGGGAAATTATCAAAATCACTCGTGAAATGCTTGCAAAAGCAAAGGACGCTTTGACGAGCAAGTACCTCACCCCACTTTGCGATGCGTTCAACGAATTTTCGCAAAAGCTTATGGGCAAGAATTTTGACGGCGTGTCAATTGACACCGACCTAAATATCTTGATTGACGAACAAGGTTCAAAGCGTGACACAAAATACTTTAGCCAGGGAATTCGTGACGTGATTGAATTGTGTTTGCGTCTTGCTTTGATTAAGGTTTTGTTTGACGACGATATGCCACCGCTGATTTTGGACGACCCGTTCTACAACCTTGACGACAAGAAGATGAAAAACGCAAGGAAGTTGCTCAAGGAATTGAGTAGCGATGTGCAAATAGTCTATCTTTCTTGTCATAGCAGTCGTGCGTAAATTCTATAAAAATATCAAAAAAAAGTGCAAAAAACTGCACTTTTTTTGTTTTTTCGCTATTTTTTGGTGATTTTCTCTGTTTTTTCACTGTCTTGCGCTTGAGCGTAAATTACGCTTTTGCTCACCCCTCTATCCTTTGCGACAAGTTTGAGCGCCTCCATTCGACTGACACCAGCGTTTATGTAATGTGCAATGTGCTGATTTACATCAAGCGAATTCAACTCGCTCGTCCCCGCCTTGCCCTCAATCAAAATCACGAACTCGCCACGAGGGTTTTCAATCTCAATTTCGTCCAAATAGCCACGAAAATACGCCTCGAATTTTTTGGTCAAATCGTTTGCGACAACCACCCGCCTATGCCCTAGCACGCTCGCACAGTCTCTCAAATCCGAATTCAAATCGTGGTCGGCTGAATAGAAAATGACAGTGCATTCCGCATTTGCAAGCGTGTTAATTGCGTTCACCCGCTCCGTTTTCTTGTCAGGCAAAAAACCGCCAAAAACGAAATTTTGCGTATTCAAGCCACTTCCAACAAGCGCCGTCACAACAGCACTTGGGCCGGGAATAATCTCAAAAGGTAACCCCGCCTTAACCAACTCGCCCACCAACACAAAACCAGGATCGCTAATTGAGGGCATTCCCGCATCACTTATGACAGCAACGGACTTCCCTTGCCGAACCAAATCGACGATTTTGCTTGCGGAAGTCTTTTCGTTAAACTTATGATAGCTGAAAGTAGGCTTGCTAATTTCGTAATGATTTAGCAGAATTTTGCTGTGGCGAGTGTCTTCGCAAGCGATAAAATCAACCTCCCGCAAAGTCTCAAGCGCTCGCACTGTAATGTCGCCCAAATTCCCAATCGGCGTGCCGACAAAATAAACCTTACTCATCGTCCTCGCTCCCATTTTTATCTAGCACCGTAATTTCGGCTAGCGGATATTTTACGACGTTACCCGCCTCGAACCGCACTGCGACCATCTCACGCAAACAATCATTATATTCAACTTTGCCCTCGCCGTCCGCAGTCTTAACTATTGCGTTGATTTTGGGCATATTCTCCAAAATTTCTTGATACTGACTGTTCTCGTATTGCAAACAGCACATCAATTTCCCGCAAAGCCCGTTAATCTTGTTGGGGTTGAGCGCTATGCTTTGTGTTTTTGCCATTTTGATAGAAGTTTGCTTGGGCTGATTTAAAAATCTTCGGCAACAAATCGGCTGTCCACACACTCCGCAACCGCCCAAAAAGTACGCCTCCTCACGCTCGCTAATTTGACGCATTTCAATCTTCATTTTGAATTCATTAGCCAACTCACGCACAAGCTGTCTAAAGTCCACACGCTCTTCCGCTGTATACATAATTAGCAGTTTTTTGTTGTCAAGCGAACGCAAAACGGACACGAGTTTAAGCGTCAAATTGTTTCCTTTTACAAAATTTAGCACCGTTATTTTATCCTGCGGTTGCATATTCATATTTTGCTCATTTTGTGCAATATCCTCCGCAGTTGCCACACGCACAAGGGAATTTTCCACCTCAGAATCTACATTTTCGCCAACAGAAAGCGCCTCAGCAAACTCAAGAAATCCACCACAATTTAGCACAACTTTGTCGCCTTTTTTTACCGCACTTTCGCTAACCGCCTTTGCAATACGAGAATCATTTAAACGAGCCAAAACTAAATAGGCCATTTGTGTCTTACCTCCAAAATCATAAATAAAAATGAATCAACTATCGTGTTAAAATTGCAGTATCTCTGCCGTTTTTCCACGAAATCACGACAATCGCTGACCATATTGATAATCGCATTCACGCTAAAATCGTTAACAATCGTCTTTGCTAGCGGGTTAGTAACTTGTTGCTCCGCCAAGTATTTTATTGCATCGTCACAATTTTTCAAGAAAATCGTCAAAAATTCCTCGAAACTATCGTTCATCTTGTACATTTTTGACGCATAATCTAGCATTTGCGAAGAACGGCGAAAATTAGTCAGCAAATCGTTTGTAAACTTCACCATTTCCGTAAAGTCGTCATTTTTCGCAATCTCTTTTGCCAAACTACAATTCCCGCCACAATACTCCAAAACCAACGCCCGCTTCTCCGAATCTACGCCAAGCCCGTTTAATTCGTCCTCAATTTCTTCCGCCGAAATTTCGGGCAAATGCCACTTCCGACACCTCGACTTAATCGTCGGCAAAATGTTATTATCCTCCGTCGCTAGCAGTATAAAAAACGTGTCTTTTGGCGGTTCTTCCAAAGTTTTTAACAACTTATTTTGCATATTTGTATCAATGGTGTTTGCATCATTTATGATAAAAATCTTACGGTCGGCAGAATACGGCGCTTGAAAACAAGCCTCAATCAAATCACCAATTTCGTCCGAAATCATCTTTTTGTTAACTTTGGGATAGTACTGCACGTCCACGTGATTGTGGTGTAGAATTTTGTGGCATTCCGCACAATCACCGCAAGGCTTGTCCGCCCCCTCGCACATCAGCGTGAGCGCTAAATACTCGGCAAAATTCTTTAGGGCGTACTTGTCAGCCGAAATTAGCATAATACTTTGCGCAATGGTCAAATTTACTGCGTCACGATAAACAGCACTTGACCGAAAATCTTGTAAACTTTTCTTCAATTATTTTTCCTTTTTCAATTTTTGGTTGTACTTTTTCTCAAAAGCGGAAGTAATTTGGTCAAAAACTTGCTTAATCGGTTGTGTTGTATCTACGACCAAGAATCGACTCTTGTTCTCCTTTGCAAGCGTGTCAAAACCTTGACGCACACGCTCGTGAAACTCGTAACCGCTCATTTCAATTGCGTCTTGCTTGTCCGCACCGCCTTTTCGAGCAAAAGCCTCCTCTTGAGACACACGCAAGTAAATTGTCAAATCAGGCACAAGCCCTTGCGAAGCGATTTTGTTGAGCGTTTCAACCTGTTTCCTGTCAAGCCCACGCCCGAAACTCTGGTAAACCGTTGTCGAATCGTAAAAGCGATCCATTAAGACGATTTTGCCCTCTTCTAGCGCAGGAATAATTCGCTTGGCAACAATATCCGCCCTCGCCGATTCAAAAAGCATAAGCTCAGCAATCGGGCTTTTGTCTTGAAAACGAATATCCTTCGTCAAAGCCCGCACCGCTTCGGAAAAGTCCGTTCCGCCAGGTTCACGAGTTGCAAAAAACTTCAGCCCCTGCTCCCCCAAATAATTCTTAAACAACTCAGCGTGCGTAGTTTTGCCCGCACCTTCGCCACCTTCAAAAGTAATCAACATTCCTTTCATTTTCCTATCTCCTATTTTTATATAATTTTAGCACAAAAAATGCCGTTTGTCTATGATTTTAACAAAACAAAAATCACCCGCAAGTGCGAGCGATTTTTAACTAAATTACCTCATTTTGCATTATGAATACAAGTCCTTGTACGAATCAGGGTAATAAACAATCGTCTTGCCTCCCTTGAGATATGCTAGCAAATTCGTTTCGTAATCGGAATACGACGCTAGCGTTACTTGAGAAATCACTTTGTCTAGCATTGTCTCGTTGTAAAGCGGGTTAATTCTGTAACCATCAAGCAAAATCAAAGTTGCGTCAGTGTTTAGACTTGTCGCATCTACATTTGTTGGCAAACCTGTAAACATTATAATGTGATAACCGTAAGTCGTTTCCACCCATTGTGTTGTCATATCGCCAATTTTACCCTTGCCGTTGTTATATAAATCACGACTAGCATTTGCAAAAGACTCTTGCATTGCGTCCGTTATAGACGTGTCAATCGGGATATAGTAAGGCGATTCAGCGCCGATCGTGTTGTCATCTTGCGAATATATGTGCATCAAGTTGCCGAAAGCGGTGATTTTGTCTTTTTCGTTACTTAAGCTGTTTATTCTCATAATCTCGGCATAAACATCATTAAGCGCTACATTTTGCCCAGTACTACGGTTGTAACCCACAGTTTCCGCCTTGATATTTGCTACGTTTTTGTTGTAGGTAGCCTCATCGATTTCGCAATTTTGAAGTTTTACCAATTCCGCCTTGATTCGATCGTTTTGGTCATCGCTAAACTTAATCAAAATATGGTTGACAATCATATATTTATTTGCGTCTTTCATATAGTAAACATCGCCAGCACCCGTCGAAACTGCCGAATCGTAAGCGCTCGGGTTGTCCGCATACTTCTCTTGCTGAGCAGTGTACAATTCTCTATATTTATTCACAACATCTTTCTTGGTAACCGAAATATGTTCCTCAGTGTACTTGTCTTGGAAAGCGGTCAAAACTGCGTTTTGATAATAGATTTTGTAAATCATCTGCACGTTACGAAGAAATGCGTCCTCGTTTGTTTTGGTCAAATTTCGCTCACTCTCGTTACGCAACAAATTGTTGATAAACTTTGACCAAGCTTCGTCACTGTAACTTTTTTCAGCGGTACATTTGCCGATAACTTTACTATCAGACCAGTTCCAGTAATTCTCCCTAAAAGTCTTGTACGCTAACGCAGAAAGCTCGGAAAACTTCATCGTCTTTGCTTGCTCGTCAGTATAAAGTGCTATGGACTTGCTTGCAGTTTCTGTGTCGCTCTTAACCTTTTGCAAATACCAATCCTTGTTTGTCAAATCTTGCACCAGAAGGTACTGCTTGTCATAAGACGCTTCTTCGTACTTTGTGTAAGTACTCTCGTCCTCTTCTTCATCAGTGTATGTTATGCCGTCAGCGGTACGCAACTCAGTTTCGATAGATTCAACAGCATCATTTATATAATCATAAACGCCTTGCCAAACCTCGTTTAACTGATATGTTGACAAAGTAATCTTATCAACTTTCTTCTCTGCTCTCGCTTTAACCATATCATTGGAATCTGAAGTCAAGAAATCTACGAGCAACTTGCGGTTGATTTCCAAATCGATAGTACTCTTGATTCCGTTCTCGGTAGCAGTCGACGAATTGTCATATCTGCTATTACCGATATAGTTATAAGTTATAAGCAATTCCTCACGATTAACGGTGACTTTGCCGTTGTCATAACTAGCAACAGTTTCTGCTAGATATTTGTCAAGATTTGTCGTCACGAGGCTACAGCCAGCTAAAACTGGAACAGCAAGCACACACAAAGACAAACCCAAGAATTTTAAAAAACTAATTTTTTTAGCCACAATAATTTCTCCAATATAATTTTTAGCAAGGACATTTTAACACAAAAAACTCATTTTGGCAATCTTTTTTAAGCAACTTTTATCATTAAACTGTCTAAATAGTCAAAAATCTCGCTCCAAACCTCTGTAATTTGCTTATTTTGGTTGTCACAACTGATTATAACCATATTTCCCTTTTTGTAAACGGAAAACTGCTTTGCGTTTACCGAAGCGATTCTATTTAGCAAATCAACTGCGTTAGAAGGCACATACAGGCTCGATTTTGAATGCGTTACACTCGCCCGAATTATTCCCAAAACCTGACATTTTGCCTTAAGAGTTGCGACCTTGATAAGCCCCTCGATAGACTTTGGCAACGAGCCGTATTGGTCCTTTATGTTGAGGGCGACTTCCATAGCGTCGTTTGAATTCGAAATATTTGCGATAGCGCTGTAAATCTCCATGCGCTTGATTTGGTCAGTCTCAAAATTTTGCGGTACAAAGCAATCAATATCGACCTCGATTTTGACGGGTTGCATCTCAGGTTTTGGCTCGCCTTTTGCCAAAGCGATACTAGAATTCAGCAGTTTGCAATACATATCATAACCGACTTTTTCCATTTGCCCATGCTGTTCCGCACCCAAAATATTCCCAGCGCCCCTCAATTCGAGGTCACGCATAGCGATTTTGAACCCGCTCCCTAACGACGTAAACTGCATTAGAGCCGACAACCTCTCGTAAGCGGTTTGGTTGAGTTTCCCTTCATCATTATAGGTAAAATACGCCCAAGCAAGCCTGCTACTCCGCCCAACTCGACCCCGCAATTGATACAACTGCGACAGCCCCAGCTTGTCCGCCTCAACCACAAAAAGCGTATTCGCATTTGGCAAGTCAATTCCGTTTTCAATTAGCGTTGTTGCGACCAGCACATCGATTTCACCCTGATAAAGCGCTAGAATTGTATCCTCGATTCGTGACTTTTCCATACGCCCATGCGCAACCCCGATTCGCACATTTTCGCCCAAAGTTGCGTGCAAACTATTCGCAAAAGTCTCAATATTCTCGATTCTCGGGTACACAACAAGCGTTTGCCCTTGCCGAGCGAGTTCACGATTAATCGCTGTGGAAACTAGGCTGTAACTGAATTGCGAAACGACCGTCTGCACAGGCAATCGGTCTAGCGGGGGCGTTTCAATCGTGCTGATATCACGAATACCCACGAGCGAAATATGTAGCGTTCTTGGAATTGGGGTTGCGGTTAAGGTTAGAACGTGAACGTTCTTCTTCGCATTTTTGAGTTTTTCCTTATCGCCGACACCAAACCGCTGTTCTTCGTCCAGTACAAGCAGTCCTAGATTATCAAAAGCCACGTCATCACTCAGTAATCTATGCGTGCCGATAATGATATTTACCCTACCAGATTTGAGGTCGGCAAGAATTTTCTTCTGCTCGGCGGGAGTCTTAAAGCGATTTAGACAGCGAACCTCAATGCCGTAGTTTTTGAGCCTTGCTGAAAAGTTGTTGTAATGCTGTTCGCTTAGAATTGTCGTCGGCACGATTACCGCCACTTGAAAACCGCTCATAACCGCCACGAAACTAGCACGAATTGCGACTTCCGTTTTGCCAAAACCGACATCACCCACCACAAGTCTGTCCATAATTTTGCCACTCGCCAAATCACGATAAACATCTTCAAACGCTTGATTTTGGTCGGGTGTCGGCGTGTAGCCAAAACTTGATTCAAATTCTTGCATCGTGCTGTCGTCAACCCGCATAATTTCGCCACAACTTTTCTCCCGTTCTCGATACAGCGCCAATAGGTCAAATGCCAATTCTTTGACACTTTCACGCACTCGCTGTTTCGCTTTTTCAAAGGCATTAGTACCGATTTTGCTAAGTTTGGGTGACTTTTCGCCACCGATATACCGTCCCAACATATCCAACTGTTCAGTCGGCACGTAGACTTTGTCGTTGTTTTGATAACTTACCACAATATAATCACGCTTAGCTGTGCCGATAGTCAGTTGCGTCACACCATCGCAAACCCCGATTCCGTAAGTTGCGTGAACGACATACTCTCCCACTTCGGGCAAAGTGAATTTGTCCGTCGTTTTGACCATTTGCTTTGTCCAAGCTTTGTCCTTTTTGCGTACAAAACGGCTCTCACTGTTGCCCAAAATCAGCAGTTTGTCGTCAACGAAACACCCGCCCAAAAGTAGCGAGTCGACAATTATGTTTACACGACCTGAAATTGCGTCCTCGAGCCTTGCAATTTTCTCACATTTTACGAATTTACCAAGCTTACTATAACATTCTTCCGCACTCGCCGAATCGCTTGTCGTGATGACGACTATGTAGTTTTTGCCCGTAAATTCGCACAAACTATTCGCAAAAGTCCTATAATCGTCCCCCATTTTGATTAAAGGCACTGTTTTTAGAGAATACACTTTTTTCGGCGCAAAAAATTTGTTTTGCGTCATAATAGACTGAAAACTTAAGCAAATTTTATCCTCAAATTTAGCTGAAATTTCGCCAAATTCGGTAATTAAATTTTTGTGTAGCGGGACAAGTTGACCAGTATTTACTCCCTCATCGATTCCACGACGAACCCTGTCAAGATATTCGTTAATGATATCTACACACTGCTTGGGCTGGTCAACGACGACAACGGCATTATTGGGCAAAAAATCAAGTATGGAATTCGTCGGCAAAAAGGCGGACAAATATCCCCACGCAGAACGTGGAATAGACGTGTTTAAATTGTCATTTGCGAGGTTGAGATTGGCTAAATATAGCAAAAATTCCTCAGGGTTTTTCGCTTTGGACATTTTCGCCCGATTTAGTTCGAATTGCTTTTTTAGGGTGTCCTTAAGCTCTTGCATTTCCCCCGCCTGCAAAACGAACGCATTAGGACAGACAAAAACTTCGCTTTCCTCACGAATTGAATATTGCGTTAGGATATTAAAGGAAGTGATTTTCTCAATTTCTGTATCAAAAAAATGCAGTCTAAACGGCAATTCACTATTGATTGGGAAAATATCCAGCACATCGCCACGCATAGCGCACTGCCCCACACTTTCAACCGAATCTACACGAGTGTAGCCACGAGCGATAAATTCACGTAAAAGCGCACTGATATCGTAATTCTCGCCCGCCGAAATCGTCATCGCACCACGAACGAACCAGTCTTTGTTTGGGAGTTTGTAGCCTAGCATATCGGCGGTGATTACACACGCATCAACCCGCCCAAAAACGATATCATTAAGGCGAGCCTGCAAATTAATTTGCGAGTTGCCAAATTCCATAATATGATAGGTAAAATCGTCGTTTGCGTCGCAAAGAACCGCCGTTTTTCGCCCCAAAGAATTCAAATCTTTACTGATAATTTCCGCATTTTCCCGAGTGTCAGTGACGTAGCAAAGAAAATCTAGTGTAGCATTACTAATCAAAACACGCTCGCCCAAATTCAACCCGAAAACGCTCACTTTACCAAGTGAGCGTGTGTCTTTAATTATGTGAGAAATATCGCCATTTCCGTTTGACAGAAGATTATCAGTTAGTTTCATAATGTACCCTACTCGTTAGTTTGTGTCGGCGACTGCTTGTCCTCGTATAAAATCGTAAGCAAATTTCGTCGCCTTTTCCACACCGACAGTCAAGAAACTTAAATCCTCAGTTTTGAATTTTTTTAGCACAAAATCAGCCAAATCTCCTGTTCTTGACGGCGTGTCAACCCCGATTCGAATTCGGCAAAATTCCGTTGTGCCAAGCCTTGCTGTAACCGATTTCAAGCCGTTGTGCGTGCCAGCCGACCCGACAAGACGCATACGAGCAAGCCCGATAGTTAAATCTACATCGTCCAAAATTACGCAAATATCTTGTGGCGCTATGTGATATTTTTTCGCCAACGCAAAAACACAATCACCGCTGTTATTCATATAGGTAAGAGGTTTAACAAGCAACACTTCTTCGCCCTCGTATTCTGTTTCGATTACAAGTCCGTTTTTGCGCTTTTTCTTAAATTCCACACCCAATTCGCTAGCAATCAGGTCAACCGCCATAAAACCTGCGTTGTGCGGAGTATTATCATATTCCGCCCCGAAATTGCCTAGTCCAACTATCATTTTCATACTAAATCACCTCTACTTTACTTCGCCATTTTGGATATAACTAAACGGCTCTATATTACTATTATCTCTAATTTTACTGCGCTCAATTACGCTACTGTAAATTTTACAATTATTTCCGATTTGGCTGTTATCAATCGTGCAGTTCGGGAAAAGAATCGTATTTTCACCGATGACCGAACGCCCCAAAATCGTGTTGTTTGGATAAATTACTGTGTTTGGCGAAATCATAACGTCCGCATCAATGTGCGTGGTCGCCATATCCAGAATTTCCACACCGTTAGAAAGGTGAAAGCCTAGCACACGATTTTTTAAAATCTCTTGCGCATGGGCAAAACTTGCCATATCAAAAACCCGCATAAAGTCGTCTTTTATGTTGAGATTTGCACTCACGCTATTATAAATTCGCTCCGCAGTACGCAAATATTCCGTAACGAAAACATACCCCCTCTCAAGTTTGCAAACGTTCATACGCTTTTGTTTTGCGTAATCAAGAATTCCTAGGAAAGTTTGACGCTCTAATAACGGCGTATCGGCATACAAAACTGCTGTATATTTCTTATCACTCAAATGCGGGCGAATAGTTTCTAGTAAATCTCGCTCAGCAGTCGTTTCAATCTCAAAAATCGGACAATCGGCGCACGCCATACAAACCCATTCCGTCATCGTTTTCCCGCAAATGCGATAGTCAAAACTGCGTTTCCCTGAACCAAAAGCGGATTCGTGAATTTTCAGCACAATCACCGCAACATCGCCGTCCAGAGTTTCCCTTTTTAGTCCAAAAATCTCATCAATTTCCGTCCAGTCGTTTTCTTTCTTTATATCTTCTTCCATACTCAAAATCGCCATAATTTCCTCCTTTAATTATCCTTGTTATTCTTGCGTTTTTCTCTAAAAAATTGGGACAACATTTCCGCACACTCGCTTTCACAAACCCCGCCAAACACTTCGGGCCGATGATTAAAACGCTTGTCCATAGGCAAATTGTATAGACTTCCGCAACAACCCGCTTTTAAATCGTATGCGCCGAAGTAAATCGCCCGAATTCGTGTATTAATACACGCACCCGCACACATGGGGCAAGGTTCAAGCGTCACATACAAATCACAATCATAAAGGTGCCAATCGCCTAATTTTTTTTGCGCCTTACGTAATGCCTCCATTTCCGCATGCAAAAGTGCGTTATTGTGCTTGTTTTTGGTGTTGTGCGCTTTGCTAATTACTTCGCCATTTCGCACAACGACCGCACCAATCGGCACTTCGTCAATTTTATACGCTTTGCGTCCCTCTAAAATAGCAATTTGCATAAATTCCTCTCGCTTCAACATTTTCACCCCAAATTGATTATGATTTTGTCCTAATTATACAAAATTACTCGCAAATAATCAAGCAAATTAAATATGACTTTAGCATTTTTTTGATAAATATCGGGCAAAAACTCTTTAGTTATCGGGTGAACAAGATTTTCAGCGCCAACTTCAATCGTCAAAGCGGGAATTTTTAGCTTATTTATGCACCAATCTTTGTACCCGCCCGCCGAATTTTTGGTTCTAATTATGCGGTAACCCGTCGTTTTCTGCACGATTTTAGCAAATTTGCGGTGCGTTCGCCTTGCCCGTAGCGGTTCAAAAAAACCATAGTAAATCACTTCGCCTTTTGAGTGGTAACTTATCGTCAAATCGGGCTGAATTTTGGTGGTAAAATTAACTAGCGCCAAAACTTCGGGTTCGCTATGTGGAAATTCGCCCACAAAATTTGCCTGTCGGGGTTCAAACTCATTAAGCAAGCCCGTCCCCCATTTTGCATCGAAATTCACATTAAGGTCCACACCCCGAATATTCGCCTTAAATTGCGAAAAATCGCCGTCTTGACAAAGCGAATTTAGTAGCGGGTGGAATTCGAGCGGGATTGCTTGCAGTCCGTCCAAAACAAGACGAACACCGTCAATATTGACCACAGGCACAAAATACACCGTCCCGCAACCCGCTTTTAGTCCTTTAATCGTGTCCAAAATCTGCCGTTTTGCTAGATAAAAAGTAATGTATTCTCGTGCGTGAATTCCGTACTGCACGATGATTTTGGGGGCGCCACACCCCACCGCAAACGAATAAATCGTGTCACCCAACACAGTTTTGCCAATAGCGATTTTTTCCGCACCTGCAGACTCAAATTCTAGGTAACTTTGCTCCAATTCTTCCCCAAAAGTCATATTTCACCTCAAGAATTTTTATGTAATCGCCCTCAAATTTGTGCGAACGAAAATACACGTAGGCAACAAAAAACAGACTAAATCAATCTCAATTTAGTCTGCTTTTCGTAAATTTGCGTAAACACGCTTGAAATTCGCTTAAATTCTAAGCACCGCTTCCGTCACTTTCACCGCTTTCGCCACTTTCCGAATCAGGTTCGGTAGGAGTCTTTGGATATCCTGTAATCGTTGATGTGCCTGTATCCGTCGTGGTCGTGATTAGATTTAAGTCCTCCCCAACCGTAACCGTTTCGGCAATATTGATTGTCGCCGTACCGCTGTTTTCGTTAATCAAAGCGTTCAAAATCGACGAAGTATCCGTGAATTCAACGTTTAGCGTTCCGCTGTTTTTATCCACACAACCAGTAACTTCCGCACCCGAAATCGTCGCAGAAATGTCACCCGTCGTGTCGTTAGTTGTGGCAAGTTTCGTCACACTTCCATTGGTGATTTTTGCAGTGATTTTACCGCTATTACTAGCCAAAATTTCTTTAATTGTGCTACCCGTTGCGGTAAATTCTATTGTTGCACCACTACTATTTGCACCCACAATATCACTAATTTCACTACCCGAAGCATTGACTGTAACCTTATTTGCGTTCGTGCCGACAAGATTACTCAATTTGTTACCCGTTGCCTCAATCGTCAATTCAGCGTTATTCGTTTCTACAAGTTGCGTGCTAACATCGGTGTCTATCACGAATTTGATATAGCTGTCCGCCGTTTTGATGAGTGTGGACTTAAGTGTATTCCCGCTATTTATAGTAATTGTCATAGTTTCTTGGCTGTTTTGCGTTTCAACAAGATAAGCGTTTATTGTTGTACCGCTAATAGTGTTCCAGTTGATTGTGCCTGTGTTATTTGTCACAAAAGTACTGCCGACAGTGGCATTTTGAAGCATAACGTTGAGCGTTCCCGCATTGCTATCTACTACACAAGCCCGAGTTTCCCCGCCGTTTTGCATGTAGTTTATAGTGCCGTTTTGGGTATTCGTTGTAGCGATTTTAATGCCTAACGTCGTGTTGGTTAGATTTGCGGTAATTTCGCCCGAATTCTCACCTACAAAAGCACCATTACCCAAAATATTCGCACCGTTCGTCGTAAACGTTACCTTACCCGAATTGCTTGGGATAAGGGTAGAATTAACAGTGCATGTACCCTTTAGCGTAATACTTATATCGCCAGCGTTTGTGTCCACAATCGGACTTGAAATCGTGCTGTTTTGCAAATCAATCGTGATTTTCCCGCCTGTAGCGTTTTCAGAAACGATTTTGCTTGAAATCTTAGCACCGCTTCCGCTGATTATAATTTCACCACCGCTAGCGTTTGTTGTTGCTATCATTTTAGAAAATTCTTCGCCTTCGCCTAACTTGATCTCACATCGACTGCTGTTTTCTCCAACGTCTGGTACATCAGACTTAATCTTGCTGTCTATTTTTGCCGTACCGCTGTTGCTTACAATAACGTTGCCATTAAGTTTTAGGTCGTTTAAAGTAATCGTCACGTCCGCCGAATTCGTGTTAATCATATTGTTAAGCACACTGCCTCCGCCAATAGTATCAACCGAAATTGTGCCGTCTGCGTTGTTGGTGTGAATTATTGAACACAACTCACCGCCGTAAAGGTTTACACTTGAAATCGTCACATTAACCCCGTTTTCTTCGTCGGTTGTTCCGCTTGCGTCTTCGGTCGTTTCGTTTGCGATTAAGTCAATATGCTCTCCCGAAACTAACACGTTTGTATTCGTAAGGGTTATATTAATTGGCTTGCTAATCGTGTCAAAGATTAGTCCGCCCGAGTGCAACGATGAAATCAAAGAATTATTGATAACTATCAACCTATACGCACTAGAATCTGCCCCAAAAATCGCCGAATCGCTATCTCCCACGATTGCGCAATTTTCAAGCGTAAGTGAATTTGTGCTGAATTTTGCGATAGAATTATTCGTAAAAGTACCATTTTTGATAGTTGAGATACCAGTGATTGCTTGTACGCTCGTAGGAACTTGCAAACTGTGACCTTGTAAGTCAAGCGTTTTATTAAGTGCGTTAATTACTATGCTATCCTTGTCCTTAAACTTACTTGCATAGTACATTGCGTTGTAGAAATCTTGGTCACTTTCCGTTGTAAGAACAGTTGGCACGTTGTCAATGTTTACGGTAAGCCGCCCGACAGGTTTTACCAAAGTTTCGCAATTTGTTACGAAGCCCTTTAGTGTGTAATTCGTGCCGTCAGAAATCCAAATTTCGTGGTCTAGTTGATTGTAGATGTCTATGGTAATTGCACCAAGGTTAAAGCAATTTGTAATCGTACCGCCAAATGCCGCACCTGTAGACAAGCTATTTGAAATCTTTCCGCTACCTATTACCTTGCCCGAACTTGCGTGTGCGTAAATTTCGCTAACTGAACCGCTTGTCACATTGTTTGCTAAAATCGTTCCGCTTGTGACGTTTACGTTCTTAAATCCGAGCCTACAAACTGTCCCAGAAATCGAACCAAATAGCGTCCCCGTAGAATTATTAATGTAGTGATACTGCCCATCAAGATGTCCCGCAAAGTCAGTTATAGTAAAGCCTGTTGCTTTTGAAATCAACGCATAATCAAGGTCGCAGTTTAATTTATAGCAGTAGCCTTGTTTTGCGTTCTGCAACATCCAAACAAACTGCGTAGCGGTATTGATAATGTATGGGTCATCCGAAGTGCCTGTGCCTGTTGTATCATAGAGAACGTCGACTATCCAGTTTTGCATTGGCATTCCATAATTTTTGTCGTTTACGTCTGATAACTTAAAATTACCGCCGACAAAGTTTGTGCCACGAGCGGCATTATATACGTATTGTTTTAGAGTTTCCTTGTCGTTGGTTTTAATAACCGAATTGCCAAGGTCGTACCAAATTCCCGTTGTAGTGTTGCCCCCCAAAGAGTACACAACATTTGCAGTATTTTGCGAAGTGCTATTAATTTCGGTCATTGTGTAAGAATTAAGCCCGAGCAAATTCGATTCAGTGCTATCCGCCACCATTCCAGCGACAACTCTACTTTCACTTGTGCCGTAATCATTAACCTTGCCTAGCGAGGACACTTCTGTAAATGTGTAAGCCACATTGTTTGCGGAATTTGCCTTGCCAAAGATTGAGCCGTAACTAAATTCACCGCTTCCGTAAAGATTTGCAACCAAATCAACAGCGCAAGCGAGATATTTTGCCCCGCTACTACCTACCAAGCCACCAACCGAAGTACTGCCCGCAATATTTAAGTTGAGCGAGCCAACAACGTAGCAATTTGCAAAAATCGTGTACTGCTGAGCCTTGCCCGACAAAATGCCGAAGTTCTCAACCTTATCGCTTAGATTTGCGTAAATTTCCACATTTTTCATCACAACACCAATAATCATACTAGGTTGTTCTTGTGTAGAAATAATCTCTCCAAATAGCCCGCAATTTGCCGTTTCAATAGCGTTTCCAATATCAAATTGCGTAGGTAAAGTCATGGTTTGCCTTGCACCATTATATACACCCTTGAAAGTGCCAATTTGTGTAGAACCATATAAGGAAGTCCCAACCGTTACGTTTGCTGTTTGCAAGTAGTAGCGGTAGTTTTCATCAAAAGTAACAGTATCAGCTACTAATATCGGAGCGGTTTTGTACAGTCCCGAACCAACAGCAAATATATCTTTATAAAGTTTGTTAAAGAATTCGTTTCTGTTGTCCTTGTCTTTTGCGACAAGATAGTAGTATTTTTGTTGTTTTTTATCTCTTGTAAAAATATCACCCTCGGTTCCAAGTCCACTACCCGATTTTACTGTGGTACTGTCTTTACCGATTTTCTTGGAATCGTTTGAGGTTAGTGCGTAGAAATTATCCGCCATAACCGAATTCCCAAGATCGTTAGTTATAACGTTATCACTGCCTCGTCCAAAGCCCATATCGGTTTTGGTAAACATTGTGTTGTTTATAATTGAAGCGAGCGAATAACCTGCTGTAATTGATGTTGATTTTGCGATATTTCCCAAAATTCCCGCAACGTAATGCGCTTCTGAAACGGTTAAAGTATATTCGCCATTAAGCGTAATGTCACCCGCCACAACGAAGCCTTGTATAGAACTGTCGCTTTCTGTGTCGCTGACTTCACCTACAAGCCCACCGATGTACATATTTTTGTTGATACCGATGTTGTTTAGATTTACAGTAATGTTTGCGTGCGAATCTACACTACGCAAAGGTGTTGAGCCGATTCTACCAACGAAACCACCCGCAAGCGTTTGCGAAATCACGTTGTTTAATGTTACATTTACCGAAGTAACACACGCAGATTCGGTAACATTTGCACCTGTGATTTGTCCCGCAAAACCGCCGACAATATGCGTAATTGTGTCACTTGAATAAGTAACCGCCATATTCCCCGTCGCCATTATGCTAGAAAGTGAGGTTTTTCCTTCAATCTTTCCCGCAAATCCGCCTAGCGTCACCTCAACACTGCCCGTTTGCGACGAATATTCATTATCTCCTAGCACAAGGTTGTTTTCTACGTAGCAATTCTTGATAATCGTTTCGCCGTTTATCGTGCGGATTTTACCAAACATACCGCCGACAATATTTGCGTTGGTGAAAATTCCCGTATTGGTTGGGTCTGTGTTTAGAATTGACACGTTATCAACCACACTATCGGTAATCACGCCCGCAAGCCCACCGACGTTGGACTTGGAGTTCTTGTTTAGCGAAGTGCTGAAGTGGATATTTTCGATAATGATATCCTTGATTTCCGCATTGCTAACCGCACCGAAGAAGCCCAAACTTGACGCAGTTGAATTGATTATATAAACATTTTTGATTCTAGGTAAACTGCCGTCCGCTTTTGCTTGACTCGTAAATGACCCCGTAAATGGAGAACTTTCCGAGCCGATTGCAAAGAACGGCAATAAAATTCTCGTGCCTTCAGTATAACTAAAATCTCTAAAGTCGATATCGTCAATTAAAATATAGTCTTTTTCAGGGTGCCAGTACATAATTCTTAAATCGTCGATACTGTCCACTTCAATCACGTCTGGCAAGTCTTGTTCTTCAATAGACGGCGTGCCTGTTGAATTATTGATACTAAATTTATCCCAGCCCGAATAAATTTCATCGTAATGTTCTGGGTTTAGCATATAGATTCTAGTTTTACCTTTACCCAAGTTTAGCGAACTTTCTGAGCCGAACTTACCAACTGCATAGTTTTGAATAATCGCTCCTGTTTCGCTCTCTTCGTAAAGATTGATATACTTCCCGCTCGTAACTGGCGTTTCTGACCTATTTGATGTAGAATTCGTAATTTGCGACACGAAGTAGTTCGTAGGATTTGCAAGGTAGCCAAATTTGTCAGATGAATCGTTTGCCACTGTGTGCGTCGTGTAAACTAGCGAACTGTCAGCTACATAACCAACGATTCCGCCGATTGCACCCTCAGCACCTATTGTTTTGTTGTTGTGAATTGTTTCGTAGTAGTTAAAGTCGCTTGCTAAGTAGTTATTCATAGCGACAACATAGTCAATCGTCGTTCCGCAAGAAGTTGCCTCGCCGAACGGATTTGCCATTTTGGTCAAAATTCTTTCGTCTTTGCTAAAGTCGGACACACGCCCTGCAATTCCGCCTATGTAAGCCGTTTTGCTAGCGTACACACCTCCCGAAGCAATACATGCACGAATATCACCACCATAAGCCACACCGACGATACCGCCCGCATTTTCAGTTGTTGAATTGCGAATTGCTACTTTGCTACTACAAAGCATAATCGTACCGCCTGGCCAGTTGATGTTAGTTGAACCGATATTCAGCCCAACAATTCCGCCGACCGCCAACGGACTTTCTTGTGTATCAAACAGCCCCACGTATTCCGAAACACTTGCGCCTGTGTTTGCACTGTCCACTTTCGCTTGAGTTTCTGCGTCATAGGTAATATTTGCGTATTTAATAAAGCCGTTGTTCTGCCCGACAATTCCGCCCGCAAATACATAACCTTTTAGCAAAGCGCCCTCCAAAACGGTCTTGTTTGCCTTGTAAACAACTGTGTACTCGCCGACACCACCAATAAGCCCGCCGACGATTTTACCTACGATTGTAACGTTTGCGTCTGTGCTAATATTATATACACGAGCCTCATTTGAGTTGGACGAACTTGGATTTTGGGTATTAAATTGCGTGATATCAACGAAACCGAACAATCCGCCTGCGTAACCAAGTGAATTAATCTTAACTTTTTTGTCCGAACTCAAGCCGTAGGCATTTATAAGGTCGTGATTGTACAAATTCTCTACGCTAGCCCGATAACTTGCTGTAACACCCACATTTGCGTATGCGGTATGAATTCGACTTGTGCCAGAAACATAACCCGCAATTCCGCCGACGATGTTACCACCTACCACTCTACCGTATTTATTTGTAACCGATACTTTGTAGAGGTTCGCATTTTCAACTGAACCCACTAGTCCGCCGACATAATTACCCGACGAGCAAGAAATATTTGAAACAGTTGCGTTGTAATTCTTGATAGTACCGATATGCGCAACACTTTCATCGCTTGTTTGAGATTTGTAAGTCAGTTTTCCAATTAGTCCGTAATACTCAACTTCGTCGTCCAAAGCAAGCGAAATATCGTTAAACGTAAAGCCGTTGCCCGACAAAATTCCCGCATATTGCGATGTTGGTGAACGAAGTGCCACACCACTATTCAAATCGCTTTGAGTTAGGTGGTTTACGATTCTAATATCGCTTAAAATCAAGTTTCCGCTCTTTATAATGCTTTCGCTATCCAAATCAAAAGCGTCGTTAAATTGCGTCATATTGCTAACTGCAATAGGATCATAACTATAATCCGTGCCGTAATCTTCGTTTTGTTCCACTTTAAACACTGAACTATATTTAATCGAATAAGTGTGTACAATTTCGCCAGCGGAATTTTCTTCTGATTTGATTAATTCCATTTTTGGCGTAGCAATTAAGCTTGCGTCTACGAGTTTTGGCCCGAAATTCGTGTATAATTTCTCAATCTCGGAATTTGACGCCACTTTCAAGTACGACACGAATCTATCTGGCGTAAAGTAGAGATTTTCGCTATTTGAAAATACCCACACACCCGTAAATTCCGAACCAGCCTCGCCGTCACGAGAGAACAAGAAGTCTGTAAACACATTGTTGCCGTTTGTACCGCAGAAGTCCTCTTCTGTAAGCGGTTTTGCTTCCTCAAGCGAAGTATTTGCAAAACCTGTGTCGTAATAGAAGCAGTTTACAATTCCGTCCGTTTTGTTGTAGTTGTTGTTTTCGGTTGCGTTGTCGCTTTTTAGCCCGATAAACGCATAACTGGTAACTATTGAGCCCGTACTAGATAGGTCACTAGTTGAATAACATCTAGCAATTTTACCCGAAGAGTAGTTTGTGAACACGAAACCACTCTTTTGGGTTGAGAATATTGCCACAGCAGAATAACTATCGCTAACATTTCCGTAGTTTGTGAACACGAAACCCGCCGAAGTCACACCTGATTGAATTGTCACGTCTCGACTTTTGACAACGCTTGCCCTACTATCCAAAATCGTCGTGCCGTTTGTATCAGTAACCGAATACGTACCGCCCGAGAAACTTGACGTAATTACAGCGTCCCTCTCGTTTTGGATAACCAAGCCCGCCGTCGCATAATTTGACGATTCAGAGCGGTTAGTAATTGTTCCGCCCGTATAGTACGAACTTGAAATTACTCCGCTATTGTTTACAACCAGCCCCGCAACGTTACCGCCTGCGTCGATATTAACATATTCTACCCTACTGTTACTGATTCCGCCCGAGTTGATTGCTACAAGTCCCGCAATACTTACACTTGCGGAAGTATTTGTAGGAGCAACAGCGGACATTTTGTTCGCTAGTCTTGTCCTTGAGTTATACCCGTAAATTGAACAGTTGTAAATCGTTCCTTTATTTGTACCCGCAAGCACACCATAATTTAGGGTGTTTAGGCTTTCTTCGTCGTTATTGATTGCTAACCCGTTCTCGCCTAACTCAATTCTCACGTTTTTGATAACTGAAGCCGAATCAATCGTGCCGAACAGCCCGTAATTATAGTCGTCCGTACTTGACGGCACAATACTTGTCGCATTAAAGTGAATGGTGTAGCCGTTTCCGTTAAAACTCCTGACCGCCACATTAAGCGGTGTCCACGAACCCTCAATCGTCAAATCAGATAGCAAAATGTAGTCAATATCTGCTTCCATTGACATAAACTGATTCAACGTCCGAACGGGTTGCGGATGTTCTTGAGAAGTAATCTGGTAAAATTCCATATTAATCGTGCCAGTAGACATCCCGAAAGTTGAACTTACTGAAGAATTCTTCGCCAACTCAAATGTGCCTGCGTTGTAGTCAAAGAGCAAGTTGTATTGAAGCAAATTCCCCGTACTAATTCCACTACCAACTACTTGATAACCAGCACTACTGCTCTTAATAAAGCGGTAATTGTTGTCTATCCAACTTGTGTCGTCTATGTCTTTTGCAATCAAATTCGCAAAACTAATTGTTCCGTCTGTGCCGACAACTCTATAGTACCAGCCGTTATAATCTCCCGTCTTACCATTAATCGTGTTAATAAGCGTAAGAACTTTGTTGCAAGTATCTTTGTTCGTTGGGTCAAAAGTGATAACTTTTGTTTTGCTTAAGTCGTCAATAGTCTCAATTCCATCAAACAAACTTAAGTTGTAGTAGTGATTGTGAATAAACGCAAAGCGCTTCGTTTTTGGCATAACCACATCATTATTTAGACTCTTGATATAAAAGTCCACAACCTCATAAGTAATTGAACGGGTTGCACGATATGAGAAACCGCCAATGTTTTGCTTAGCCGTAAGCGTCACAGTAATCAAATTCCCAATCGCAACATCTTTAGTATTTAAGTAGTATTTGCCGTCAACACGCACGATTTTAGCACCACCGTCCACGCTGATTTCTGATTCATAATATGCAGAACCCACGTTTACGGTAATTGGGTTAAGGTTTTGCTCCAAAACCTCGCTTCCGTCCGTACTCATACCCGTCCCAGTTGCGACAATGTAGCGAACTTGTCCGCTCGCCGTTTTGTATTTACACTCTTCTTCGCCCGCAATACTCAACACGTCCGTTTTGTACACAGTGAGTGTTCTTGAGACAGTCAAGTCCTCTTTGCCGTTTGCAATAATTTTCACCGTTACGGTAAATTGCGTTCCTGTTGGAAGTGTACTCAAGCAAATTGTCCGCACGTAGAATTTGCCGTCAAATTCACCGTTTGGCAAACTTGCCCTACACAGCGAAATTCCGTTTTCGATATTTTCCACACCTTGTTGCCAAGAAATGTACGAATAAACATCTTCGCCCGTCGCTTTGTTGGTAGTAACGACAACAACTCTTTGGTCAAGCGAAAGCGGTTGCCCATTAACCGTCGAACTCGTAACTTCAACGGAATCGAAATTTGCGTAGTCAGGCGAAAGCGTAATTCTAAGCAACCCATACTCGCCCGCTACAATCGTGTTTGTTGGTTCGTCTCCCGCTTGGGTAATTTTTGAACCTGTATCAATTGCGTCGCTGAAATGCTCAATTACCACGCTGTTCACTTTTTGCGGTGTAAATGTCCAGTCTAGCGAAACGTTAACATTCTCAAGTAATTCTCTATTGTCGTCAATTGCACCGATAACAATGCGGTAAGTTTTGTTGCTTTTTAGTTTTTTACGCATAGTTTGTGACATTTCTACGCTATAATCAACTACCACTGCCGTACTTGATTCGTAATAGGTAATGCCGTTAAAGTTTACGTAAATATCCGAACTCGTCTTGGTTAAAACGTCGCCGTTCCATTGTGGAAGATAGTAAATAATCTCCTCCGTTTCACCGCCGTCGTAAACCTCGTAAACTCTGTACCACAACAATCTATTAATGCCAATTGTTCCCGAAGTGTAATCAACTTCCGTGTAAGCGTCGTTTGTAATTGTGACGCTAGACTCCAATTTTTCACTTGCGGAAATCGTTGTGTTGTCACCAACGCCCATAGCAATTCCTGACACGCCGTAATAAACTTGCGTTTCAAAACTCATTTCGTTTAAGCCCAATAAATCGTGCTTTGTTTCTTTCAGTGTTGCGGAAGCGATGTTTTTGTCGCTGTCCAACTCATAAAACTGCACTACAAAATACGGCACAATCAAGGTAATCGGCATAATATTTTTGTCGTCGCCAACTGCGGTAAAGACAAGTTTGTCGTTGTTTGCTACATAGTAGTATAGACAATCCTCGCTGTCCCACTTCCCTTGCTCCCAAACGCTCGTGCTGATTTTGTAATTATATGAAATTTCGCCCGAAGCGTCACTCAAGGTCACAAATTTCTCTGTATTTGCGTCATATTTTAGCCCAGTGATGAATTTGACACCACCCATAACACTTGTAACTTTTGTTTTGTTAATGCCGTCGCCTTGATAGTATTCGGCATTAACTTGCGTGCTACCGTTGTGCTTGATTTTCAAAGTATAATAATCGCCACCTGATTGCTTTTCAAGGATATTTTCGTCCCCGTCGTAAATTTCTACACTATCAAATGCGTCAATCACACAAATTTGAATTACATCATATGCCTTTGAATTTTGGCTACTTCTAATTTTTAAGTAAGCCGTACCGACGCCGATGATTTTGATTTGCGTTTTTGTGAAATCAGCCGTTGTAAGCAATTGAATAACGCTCGTGCCGTTTAAAGTGTAGGCAATACTGATTTTGTCCGCCGAAACACCCAAATCCGAAGTCAAACTAAACAAGTCCGCCAAATTGTAAACTTTTTCGCTTTCGTATGCGATAATCAGTTTGTCTTCCTCAAAATTTAGAACGTGATTAATTCTGCCGTCTTCTGTCATATTTTTAAAGGTGTTTGCCGTAACCTGAATCGTTTTTGGAATTTGCCTAATAAACGCTTTGCCTTCGTTCAACAAATATGGGAAGCCGTTATTTATAGGATTCTCGGTCGCCGAATCTTTGCTCCAATCGTCACTATTAAATTTTAGTGCAGAAATCGTTTTGCTCTTAAAATCGTCACGATTGATTTGCTCTACTACAGCAAAAGGACTATAACCCACAGGCACTGTTGTGTACAACATATAAACATTGTTGGTATTCAACCTCCCGCTTGCTATGGTAAGTTTGTCATTATTTAGGTCAAAATATGCGTCCTTAATCGTTACATTACTACCTGACGACGAAACACACGCATAGCCTTTTGCGTCAGTATTTGTAGTCAAATAACCACGAACATAGACATTATTAATCGTAATTGGTGCGTTCATTTTCGCTTCACCAATTAACCCCGTAGTCGTTCCAGCCTCACCACGCAAGCCCGCCCAAACAAAGCTCTTCTCAATCGTTCCGCCCGTCGCATAGCCGACAATTCCGCCTAAATATCCGCCTTTATTAACCAGATTTTGCGAATTTTGTGTAATTTCATATGCTTGCACAATAGCGTACGAAATTTTTGTGTTGACGATCTGCCC
>CAVEBU010000001.1:48037-72040 GCA_963614045.1 Alistipes finegoldii
TTTGGAGTAGCCGTTTTTAGACTGCCTGTTGCCCTAACATTTTTAATAACACCCGTATTTAGTCCAACAGCGCCACCGAAAGTTGAAGCAGTGCTTTTTTCCTTTGCATATGTAACTGTCATTTCGCCGTTTACATCGCTTGAACTTGTGTAATTGTCTACATTGTCGCCCGTCCCCAAAATTCCGTCGTTGCGTCCAATAAGTCCACCGAAATTCACAATCATATCGTCGCTACTTATATTTGCGCTTGCGATTGACACGCTTAGCCCGTCCACGCTCGCACCCGCTTCAACATAACCAACAGCACCGATATTTGCACTTCGAGATGTGTTAGATGAATTTGGCAAACGTGCATATTTGTAGTCAAGTTTGCTACAGTAAATATTTAGATTTGAGACCGTCCCCGACTTTGTTATATTGCCGTCCTTATCTTTTACAACTTTTAACGCACCGACCACAAGCCCGTAATTAAAATCAGCATACCCGAGATATCCTTGCTCGATTGCGTAGCTATTGTAGTAGAAATTAATATTGTCAATCTTACCCGTCACGACGCCGAAGATTCCGTAATTATAGTAGTCGCCCTTACTATTCGTCGCAACAGTTTGAAGATTTCTGCCCAGTGTCCACCCTACAATATTTTGCGTAGGACTTTCACCGCTATATTTCATAGACTGAATACTTCCCTCAAACGGATTACTGCTATTTCCGATTGGAGTCCAGGTCCATTTGCTATTTGCGTTTAATTGCGCATTGATATACGGACTCATATCAATCGTGTTCATTACGTAGTAATTTTTCTTCAAGCCGTCTGCCGTCGAGCTAATACTTGCAACGTCCTCAGGTGTGTAGAGTTGATAATAAACCTTTTCGCCGTCCGCCACAGTAATTGGCAAACGCTTAATCGTTGACCTATCCGTTACGTTACGCAACTGCGGACTCAATTGCTTTAAGTCACCAATTTTGTCGGTTGCGATATCTTGCGGTATGATATACACAAACGCATATCCAGCGGATACTGGGATAATTTCGTAAGTGCCATCGTCGTTAACCTCAAGCCTTGCCGTTTTACAACTGTATTGCGAATCGTAAACGGACGAACCCGTACGTGACAAAACTTTATAGTACGTATAACTGCCGTCCGAAGTTGCCATTCTTACATAATCTTCGCCCGACCTATACACGTCCGACAATTCGGCGTCAAAAATGATATACTCAAGATTTTTGTTAGTTGCGGACTGCGGTCCAACAGTTACATCGAGCGTAAACGTATCTTTTTTATACAACTCAAAATACAGCGAATTGTTCTTAAGCGAAGATTCGTAATTATTGATATACACATCAGTGATTTGCTGAATTTTATTCGCCAAAACAGAGACTTCCTTGACAAACGTCACACCGTTCAAGTCGGTTATGGACACGATAACTTTTGCCGAAACGCTAATATCATTACCAGCGAGAGGTTTTGAACTAACTACAGTGGACGCCCCGCTGTTATCACTAATAACGATTTTTGAAGTATTTCCGTTAATCGACCATTTCGCATATGTTGCCCCGTAATATGAATTTGACGGGCTGACAGTGATTTGCAAAGCCTTTTTTGTACTTGCTTCATCGTAAACGGAAGTGGAAGTGGTACTTCCGCCCACGCTTTGAATTGACGCAAGCAATTCCACGCTAGACTCGTTTATAGAAATCGACTCAATTTGCTGGAACACGTTTATTGTAAAGTAATCAGTTAATGTTAAGTACGTCTCAACCAACTGCCCTGCTTCTAGCTTTAAATATTTGACCACAACATCAAATTTAACACTTTCCGAACGATTTTGCACGTTATAAGTCGTCAGTGAATTTTTGTAAATGCTCGAATTCGTGTTGTAAAGACTTGCGACTTCCTCGTTTTTGGAAGTAAATTCTACCGACAAAACCATATTCGATTCAATCGCTGAATTTGGGTAAAATTCGTTCATCAAGTACACACTATTCCCGCTACCAGTTTTAGCAATCCAGGCTTCAGCGAGCGACTCGAACGAACCCGCTCCATTATTAATATTAAACGTTTTGGTTTGTGTCATATTGGACGCATACATTGACGGCGACATATTCGGGTCAAGCTTAATCGCCATAGCTTTTAGTAGTGCCACGACGGTTACTTTATACGATTTGGACACCCCGCTTTGTGCAACCAAACTCAAATATGCTGTACCGATATTGTTTGCAGTAATAAGAATTTCGCCCGTTATGTTATTCTTGATTTCTACGTCAAAAATATTTGTATCACTACTTAACACCGAAACTGTGTCAAAAGAAGCATTTTCAGGTTCGACACCGACAACTATTGTGCGGTAACTATTTGTTGCGTTGTCGTTGTATTCGTCTAACTCAAGAACAATTCCGTCCGTACGCTTATCAATATTTTGCTCAGGGATACTTATAGCACTTACACTTTGTTCAAGGTTTATAATGATTTTTCTTGACACTTCATCGGTTTTGCCACGTGTATCTTCGGCGTACGCATTTAGCACAATCTGACCGTAACCGCCGTTGTTAGTTAGATACAAGGTTGTGCCACTGGTGACTTTCATACTCCCCTCAAATGCCTTTTTGTTTACGAGCAAATTCTTCACAAGAGACAAATCACTTGTAGCGAACGTATCAACCTCAAGCGTTATTTTGGTAAAAATCTTGCTACTTGGTGCAATATTCAATCTTAATTCCGTCCCCAATTCGCCTGGAGCATATTCGTTAAACACTCTTAACGGCACATCACTATTACCAGCAACCCCGTTTACCGCAATTGCTGTTGGGTAATCTATGATTCGAACACGCAAGCTCTTTGTCAGCACGAGTGAATTCTTAATCCCGTAAACAGAGAAGTTTATATCCACCTGCTTATAATCTTCCATAGCTTCAAAGCCAAGCAAGGTAAATTGTTGCGTTGTATTATCGTACATTACACGCAACGCACCACGAGGGTTGCTTTCCGCCGAAAATACCACGTTATCAGGGCTAGTCGCAGTGTAGGTTATACCTGACGGCGCACTAACTTTTAGCACAACCTGATTTTCTCCACTGCTTGAGTTTTTGATTAAAGTAATTTCGGACGCTTCCGTACTACTCCCCGAAATCAACAATTTCGTGTTTTCGTCGGTCAACGGAGTGTAAAGTCGTACTTTTTCAAGGCTATAACTTAGACTTGCAATTTGCTCGTCCGTCAAGCCCGCTCTATCTTTCGGCACTGCGTTCAAGGTCACGTAGTCTTTGTTTATCCCGCTTAACTTGAATTCCTCGTCCGAACTAACCGTCACCCCTTCAATAGTATATTCATAAACAGGAACGGTCGCATCTTCTGGTAAAAATGTAAAAATTTCGTCAGGCTTGATTGAAAATGCCGTATTTTTGGGAATTCCCAACTCGCCCGCACCAAACTTGCTCCCCGAAATTGATTTGGGTTTTACAATGTTCGTCACATTTATAACTGCTTGCGCATTACGATTTTCTACGCTATACGCAGTTACTTTCGTCGGAATACTCGTTTTGGTAACACCTTTAATTGTAGCGGTTGAACCGTCTGCGCTAGATTGCAATTCTATGTAGCGGTTGTCGTAATCCCACTCGATTTTAGATGACATATTATCGCCCAAATTCAGCACTTCAGCCGAAACAGTCACAGACCAACTTTCGTCCTCGTCTGTATCCGACTTTGTAAGTGTCAAACTGTACTCGCTACTATCCTCACTTTCCACCAAAGCGGATGAGGTCAATTTTATCGCCAAATTGTCAATAGAATTGCCACACCCAGAGAACATAACGCCACAAGTACACAGCACCACTAATATCCCGCACAAAATGTAACGAATTTTACTCATTTATAAACCCCTATTTTTCTTGTTTATTTTGTGTATTCGTAAGTATTTTTATGTCACGAAAACTAAATTTTTTGTAGCAAATTTAGATAAGACAAAATACTATGTATAATTTTAATATATTTTGACAAATAAAGCAAATAAAATCGGGCTGTTTGCCCATATTTTTATAAAAATCGACGAAAATTCTCCGCTCTTGTCAACACAAACCTGCGAAGTGGACAAAATTTAGTGTTTTCTTCCCCAACTACCCCGATTTTAACACAACAAAAACAACCAAAAATAGTGGCAAAACGCCCGCAAATTTAATTATCCAAATTTGAGTGAGAATAAGTATAAAATTTAATTTTTTAATGCGTATTGTTCACGATTTTTAACTATCCCCAAACAATCGTGAGGAAATGATCAAAACAATCAAAAACGTCTTATCCAATAAGGTACTTCCGCAATTTTAAATATTAATACAAAAACCCCGAAAGCTTGACGACTTTTGGGGTTAAAATTATTTTAATATTTTACCTATGTTGTGAAATTTTAATATTTTTTGTTGTTTTGCCACAATTATTGCCGACTTCTGCAGATTCCCTACTTTCGCCATAGGCATTAGTCAATTCGTACAGCATTCCCGAATTAATAATTTCCCTACATAAATCATTAAACGCAGGGAGTTCACGATTAACATCGCCGTCGGCGGACAAGTTATTAACATAAATACCAAAAACATTGTTAGCGCCGTAATTTAGTATACAAGGGCTAAGCGACGTAAGGTCATCGTTTTGCGTTAAGCGTCTTTCGAAATACCTATAATTTGCCTTGCTGTATGTTTGAATTTTCCCCGCAAGCCTCAAATTCGCTGGCATAACCTTGCCGTTGCAATCGATATTTTTCAGTGCTATCGTTTGGCGATCGCTCGAACTTTGTCGTAATTTACGCTCAATTTGCGGAGAAATTCTTGAATAAAAATCTGCAACGTCTTTCCTTGTCGCAATCACAATCAAGCCATCTCCGTCCGCACCAGGAACTCGCACAACCTGACAATTTGAGCTGTCGAGCTGTTTCGTTTCATTACAAATCCTACGCAAGTTGATGATTGAAATGCGAGCGTTTTTTAGCACACCGACCGCAACGAAATTTTCGCCGAAATCAATCGCTTTAATGTCCCGCAAATCGTCCTCCGTAACCTCATACTTCAAGCCTTTGCAAATGTTGAATTTCTTTGTAAGATAGTTGTTTTGCAGTTCTTTGAGTTCCAAAAAATCTTTCGTTTCTTGCTCGTTAAATTCGCAACCGTCAATATCAAACAAACACAAATTTTTGATTTTGTCTTGATATTCATCTAAAATATTATGCGCATAATACCGCCCCGCATCAGCGAATTTTCGGAGGTCGCCCGCAGATTTTTGGCGAATTTTTATAGTATTTTTATTCCCCTCCGTTGTAACAAATAACTCGTATTCACCGCAATCCATTAGGCTTTCGGAGAACTTTTTTTGAAAATTGCTAGCGTAGTCTTCACCGCCTTTTGAATTAAGTTCAAAACTCAAAATCGGCGCAACACCGCACTCAACCACATTTCCCTCAACGTCAAACAAACTGCAAGAAAGCCCGTCTTTTTTGGAAGCGAGCGCACTGTTTAGATTATAGCCTTGACTGATAATTTCTAGCAAAACCTCGTCAATAACACAACCTGCAAGATAAAATTCATCTTCGCCGACTTGTATGTTACCGAAATCGATTTTGTTTTTTGGCAAATTTCCCACAAGCGAAAAAATTTCTTCTTCAAAAATCGCTTTCCCCTTTTTGTCGCAATTTTTTATCACCGCCAAAGGAAACATTTCGCCGTAATCAATCGTTTTGAGAAACACTTTGTCATATGAATTAATTGTATGATTTTTCATTTTGTACACCTTTTTCTACTTCCGCAAGACTAGAATCTTTACACTCAACCGCTTTTGAAATCACGCTTTGCGCCAAAAATTCTGGTCTTTTCGCCTTGCTAACATAAATACTAATATTTTCAACGTTAGTTCCGCCCCTGTCGTCCAAACGTTCCACGTCATAAATTGCAGAGAGCTTGCTATAAACAGTGTTAAGTAACACTTTTCTAGCGCTCTTGATATCTTTTGCCGTCGTCAATTCTGCACGCAAGCAATACGAAAGATTTAAATTGCCTTTTTCATCAAAAACACCGCACGCTTCCCCACGATCCAAACGTGCAACAGCTTTATTTGTGACCGCCAAGATATATTCCAAATCTTCTTGTTGCGCCCCGCCTACCTTGAGCATTGGCACGTATCTGCTGGGACGAATTTCACCGTCTGCGTCAATTCCCAGGATTCTAGGAATATCCCCCGTACTTGTAATGTTCTCCAAAAACTTCAAGTACCCAACTCTCCGCCTAAATACATCAATTGCTTGTTTTTCATCCTTTGCAAGCAAAACGTACGACGTCTTGGTTGGCGCTTTTTCGTCATCAATTTCTTCCACAGGCACAAAAAGTAAATCTTTTGGATGCACACCTGACCCCATTTTCAGCCTTTTTACAGACCAAAATTGCATACTGCTCGCCCTATCCAAAAATAACGCAGGCAAAAATCCCTGTTCCAAATACGGTTTTAATTCCTCACCAAACTGCTTGTAAACATTATTCATAACTATCTCCCTTCTTTTTTCTTTTTGCCACTTCTGTCGTTTCGCTAATTCTTGCCCGCTTGCTTGCGATTTTTAAGAAAACTTCTTCCAAAAGCCCGCTAGCCAACACCACAAAAACACGTCAACTCCTAATGCTATTTACTATTATATCATAAAATCTCGCATTTTGCAATACCCAAAACCGCCAAAACACCCCCGAAAAACACAAAAACTAAAAAAATTTATGATTTTTTAAAAATTTTTCACAAAAGTTATTGACATTTCGATTTTTATTTGTTAAAATATAATCGTTCTTGCCTTGGGCATCAATAAAATTTGAGAATACCTTCCTCTTTTATTGACCAATCCCTTCACAAGCTCGTATCAGCGAGCACCCCAAGGCATTAACATTGTTCCCCAATAGCTCAGTCGGTAGAGCGTCCGGCTGTTAACCGGCAGGTCGCAGGTTCAAGTCCTGCTTGGGGAGCCAATAGCAGAAAGTTTAATATAGTGGTTATTTTCCTTCCTATGTATTAGACTTTTTGTTATTTTTTTGCCTACAACCTTATACATATTTTATTGTTATGCTTTCCTCTCTTGTTTTTAATACCGAGAGAAAAAGCGTATTCGCTGAGATTTAATTCAAAGCGAAAACACACCTCCAAGTTAATGAGGTGTGTTTTTCTATACAAAAAAACTTATAAATCGTTTTCGTTACAAACGGCATAAGGCAGTAATTCTTGGATTGTAAACTCCTGGACTTCGTCTTGACTTGCGCAAATCACCGAACTGCGAGAACCGAATTCACGCAAAAATTGGCGTTCGCTACCGCTAGGGAAAGCAAGTTTTTGGTCGCAATACATAACGACGGCGATGATATTGTTCCCGCCCTCACTAATTGCCTTGCAGACAGCTACTTCAATAGCGCCGAACGTGTTGCCGAGTGTCAAATTTTCGATATTGCACCCCGTAAAAACCATTCCGTTTTTAGTCAGCACGCACGCACCAATCGGCATTTCGGTATAAGGACAATAAGCCCGCTCGCTCGCTTCTTTTGCCTTCAAGATTAGTTTGTTTAGAATTTCCTTTTCCATGCTCACCTCACCAATTTATCCAAATAAGGATACATCGCCTCTTCGTAATTTTTCATAACTTTTGCCTCGCTCTCGACTTCGTGGTCGTGTCCCAAAATGTGTAACATACCATGCACCAAAAGTTCCGCAATTTCTCGGTCAGTCGTATGCCCCATTTCACCCGCCTGACTTTCCGCAACTTCATAGCAGATAAAAATATCACCCAAATACAGCCCGCCGTTATCGTAGTCATAGTCTAGCGGAAAATTCTCCTTGGTGAGTTTTTTACCGCTTGCAGTATCCATAAGCCGAAAAGTTATGACGTCCGTCGCCTTGTCCTTATGGCGATATTCACGGTTAATCTCTCGAATCTCCTCCGCTCCGACCACAAAAACCCCGACAGCGATTTCCTCCGTTGGCTGATTTTTTAATGTCAAAACGCTTTCAGCAATTTTTTGCATAACTTCAAGAGAAAGTGTTTCGCAATTTGTTTTGTTTTGTAAAATTAGTTGCATTTTTTACCCTACCTTGTATTCGCATTTTGCGTAATAATTAATGTAATATTTGTCGCCGACTTGATTGATTGTGTGCTTTTGCTCAAGAATTTGGCACTCATCTATGCGTAAAAGTAATTTTTGCTTCGCTTCATAGATAAGCGCATCTTTCTCCGCCGAAAATTCCTTTTTGACCTGCACCGCCTCCGTTTGATAGTAGTAAGTCGTCTCCACGATTATCGGCAAAACACCCGATAAATACCGAATCGACGACCGCACCTCGTAATTCTCAAAAGGAATTTGCGCCCTCGTATCAGTCAAAATCGTACCCCAAAATTGCGTTTTCGTTTCCGTCACGAACTCGCCCGTACGCACGTACTCTAGCGAATTTTCGCAAAATTCCACCACGCAACTCTCCCAAGCGTAAAGATACACATCAGCCCGAACGCTAACAGCCGTTTGCGTGCCGTCTTCGTTTAGCGAATACGGAGCGACAAGCATTTGCCCAAAAGACACCGTGTCGCCAACCTTAACTAGCGCCGTACCGCTTGCAACAAAAATCCGTGACACGATGCCGTCCCTGTCAGCAAACACCCCCGCACCAACATCTTTAGCATTTAGCCCTTGCGGAGTCGTGCCTGAAACCGTATTCACCACCAAAAAAGCCCCTTGCCGATTAACGCTTACTAGCCCGACGTCAGAAATTGCGTTTAAAATTTGCGTTTCGAGTTCGTCGCAGTCGATATTTCGCCACGATTTTGAGAAAATCTCCTGCGTGTCCAAGAATTCCTCGACTTTTTGGGCAATCTCGCTATTATTTGCCACAACTTTTACGCCCCAACAAAATTGCGAAAGGAAAATTACCACAGCAATCGCAAAGAATACCCCCACCAAAGCACCACAGAGTTGCATAATACTCAATCGACTCGGGCGGAATACTTTATAAGTATAACACTTTTTTGTTAGTATATCAAATAATATCGGCAAATTGCGGGGACTTGTTTCAAACAACATAACCGTATCCCCGATTCTGCGAAAATTAATTGAAATTTGCGCTTTTTGGACAAGTGCAACAAGTTCGCCAAAATTCACCCCGCAAACTTCCACTCTCGCTTTTCTAAAAAAGTTCACCGCAACACCCCTTTTTGTTATGTAATATCATATTAGCAAAACTCTCAAAATATAATATCTAAACATAAAGGAGCAAAAATGCTATTAGACGACCTCGCTTCCGCACTAAATCTTAACGGCGCAACGGCTCGCACTTTTTCCATTTTGAATTTAAACGGCAAGGCGTTGCATATTGAGGGTGCTGTTTTTGTAAAGAATTTCTCGACCGTAAAAATCGACTTGACTGTCGGGAAATTCCCCTTGTCCGTCTTGGGCGAAAATTTACAAATCCAAAACTTAACTCTAGGTTCGGTGACGATTTTGGGAGAAATTTACGCCTATTACGACCGAAGCAAAATCAAAATCTAAAACTTCCCCGTTAGTCGTTTTTTTTGTCCTGATACCAAACTTCACCCCCCCCAAAAAAATGCAAAAAATCCCGCAAAAAACGGGATTTTTGAGGTATTATGCAGGTACTATGCATATACTATGCAGGTACTATGCATTCTCTTATTTGTTTATTTGGACATCTGTGGCGCTTTATCTTGCCCTACTGGAACGCCATCGTTACTCAATACAGTTACAAAACCATCGTCCAAAACTTTTTTGACCTCCACGATTGCTTTGTGCTTGCCTCTATCCAAATCACTTAAGCGCAGTGCTTTTGGAGGACAATCTTCGTTTACTATAGCATAACAATCATAGTCGCCATATTCGTCATTTTTCAACTCGATATTGTAGCCCTTACCGATTTTGCTTTCCAACGCAGTTTGCAATTTATTTTTTGTTAACATATCGTAAGCGTTAACCTTGCAAAGATGAGCATAACTAATTGGAAGCACCTGCCCCAGCGAATCACAATAGTAAAACATTGATTTATCGTTTCTAGTAAAAGAATTTAGCATTAAATGTGCGTGTATCATACTTACACAATTATTCATATATTTATAAGAATTTTCTTTACAAAAAATTGCCACAACCTCTTTGCTACCCGCCATAGTAGGCGCAACTTTTACATCACAGTCAACAGTACGGCAATGAGCAAAACTCTTGGTCACAACGGGTTGAATGCTCTTGATATTCGTGCAATCTTTAAGTGATTTAATCGCCAAAACTTTATAGCCGTCAGGACAATTAATTTTCTCAAAATCGCTTGCGTCAAAATCTTCCTTTAGAGAATACTTGTCTTTAATTCGTTTTATTTTTTCCCGTCTTTCCGACAAGAAAATGGCATCTTTTTGAACAGGCCCGCACAATTCGTCACAAAATTCAACATTATTGTTTAGATACATATCGTCACCGAAAGCAGAATGCGTTTCAACATAGAACATTCGCATAGTCCTATCCTTGCGATAATCTCTAACAGACTTCCTTTCACTCTTGTTTAAAACTGGCGCTTGCCTATATTTCGTGTAATAAACTTGCACACCGCCATGATAATCTTCCACAAAAGTAAAACCAAATTTCTCCACGCCGTTCATATTGTTGCGGAAAACTTCATTTAGTTTAATTTTGTCCGCATCGGAAATTTTCTTAATACGACACAACGGAATTAAATTCGCATCGATAACACTGCCGTCGGGCATAACCTTGAGCATCTCAAGGTCGCCTTTTTCGTCCAAACGATTAAGACTTGCGGCGAATTCAGGGAAATACGTCAGCAATTCGTCTTGCTCATCGTAATCACGTACCAACAAAAAAGTATACTTATCACGCCCGATTTGTTTGTTAACTACTTGTCTAACAGGGTCGAAATCTCTCCCGCCTTGCGAGGACACTTGCTTGTAAATGTTTCTGTAATAAGTGATACATTTTTTAAAATTCTCACCATTTTGTTGCGGTAAAATCAAAGCGACCTTATACCTACCGTCGCCGATACTCTTTAAATCTTTTTCTTCTAGAAATCTTTTCATAAAAACACCTCACGTACGCACTATTATATCACATTACTTTCCCACTTTCAAGTGGAAAACTCAAATTTTTGTCGCAAAACACAAGCAAAACAATATAAAAAACGCATTTAAGACCAAAATTACTCTCAAATGTGTTTATATATTAACTATTTTTATCCGTTTCTATTCCTTGCGATAGTTTTTTAGTCTTTTTGGTAGATTTTTTGGTGGTTCTTGTGGACTTTTTGCTAGATTTTGTTTTTCGGTTGGTGCGGTGTTCCGCCTTACGAGTCTGGCGCTCTTCCTTTTCAACCTGCTTCTGCTCTTGCTTTATCTCTTTTTGCTCTTGCTTTATTTCACGCTTTTCCTCACGCTCAAAAAATTTCTCCTGCTTCTCGTCCTGACGCTTTGTGATTTTGTCTTGCCGTTTTTGGTCACGAACGAGTTTTACACGAATATTTGTTTCACGCTCCGTACCCGAAAGCAAGCGCTCAATGTTTGGCCTATGTGCGTACCAAGTTAGCGCAAAAATGCCGAAAGTTAGCAAAGTTATGACGAGATTTGGCTTAGGCAAGAAAATATTTTGCCACACGACAGACACCGTAATTAGTAACAAGGACGCAAGCGACACGTATTTTACAAACCACACCAGCACAAAGCACAAGCAAAATGTCACTAGCGTTACAATCGGTTGCGCAAACAAGAATACACCTAGCGAAGTTGAAATTCCCTTACCTCCCTTAAAGCGATAAATCACAGGGAAAATATGCCCGACGACCGCACTTAAACCGCACGCATACAGCCCGATTATCGCATCGGGATAAACGGTTAATCCGCCGAACCACGCCCCGCCGAACGCAAAGAAACCAATTCCAGCGGACACAAAACCCTTTATCGCATCCAAAACGAGCGTCAAGTACCCGAGTTTTGCCCCGAGATTGCGATACATATTCGTAGCGCCTAAATTTCCTGAGCCTTTTTTTGACAAGTCAACGTGCTTCGCTGACGAGATGATTTTGCCGAAATTTACGTTACCAATAAAATAGCAAACGACACACAATAATGCCAGAAGCCAGTAAATCATACCCTACTCCTTATCTTTATTTTTCTTGCGAATAAAAATCCTAATCGGCGTTCCTTCGAAATTTTTCGCCCGCCGTAAGCAATTCTCCAAATACCTCACATAACTAAAATGCACCAAATCGGGATTGTTAACAAAAATCGCAAAACTTGGCGGAGAAACAGCCACTTGCGTAATGTAATTAATCTTAAGACGCTTGCCGTTGCGGGTCGGCGGTTCAGCCGTACTCATTGCGTCTTGCAGAATTTCGTTAAGTAGCCCTGTGCTGATTCGTGATGTGGAATTTGCGTAAACATACTCAACTTTTTCCATAATGCGATTAAGCCTTGTGCCGTCCTTTGCGGAAATGTATTCCACTACGAAATAGTCCATAAACTTGAGATTGTTTGCGAGCGTTTGCTTGTAACGGTTGACCGTTTGCGAGTCCTTTTCCACCAAGTCCCACTTGTTGTACAAAATTACGGACGGCTTGCCTTGTTCGTGAATATAACCCAAAACACGCACATCTTGTTCGGTAATTTCGTCGCTAGCGTCCAGCACGTACAAAATTATATCCGCACGACGAATTGCCGTCAAACTTCGCATCACGCTAAAGCCCTCAATTGACTCGTAATCAATCTTGTTTTTGCGTCGAATTCCCGCTGTATCAATCAAAATGTAATCTTTTCCGTTGTAGCGAAACGGAACATCAACCGCATCACGAGTCGTACCAGCGACATCACTTACAACCACCCTATTTTCACCCAAAAGACGATTCGTAATACTACTTTTGCCCGCATTTGGTCTGCCGACAATGGCGATTTTTAGCGTTTCGTCATTTTCCGTCGCATCCACCTTGACACGAAAATGCTTGACAATCTCGTCTAGAACGTCCGCCACACCCTCACCATGCGAGCAACTTATACAGTGCGGTTCACCCAAGCCCAATTCATAAAACTCTACGGCGTTGTTGTAATCGGCATTTTCCATTTTGTTGACTGCAAGCACAATCGGTTTTTTACTTTTACGCAAAATCTGTGCGACGTGGCGGTCATTTGCAGTAATTCCGTCCCGCCCGTCCGTAATCATCAGCACGACATCGGCAACGTCGATAGCAAGTTGCGCCTGCATTAAAATATACTCTTGCCACTGGTCATCACTGCTAGGAGCGATTCCACCCGTATCAATCATAGTAAAAGCGTACCCCGACCAATCAACATCGGTATAAAGCCTATCCCTCGTCACACCTGGAGTGTCCTCAACAATGCTAATTCGTCTCCCTGCGACCCTATTAAAAAAACTTGACTTGCCAACATTTGGTCTACCAACGACCGCAACAATAGGTTTTATCATAAATTTCTCCTAAAATTTGTCAGTATTGCATATAGTTTATCACAAAAAAGAAAAATTTACAATCTATTTTTTAGAAACGATTGCAAAAATTACAATTTCTAGTGCATTTTTTGTGGCAAAAACATCTCATTAAGACGAAATAAAGCAAAATCGCACTCAGCACAGCGACGAAAACCGCAATCAGCACCTCCCCCGCACCGCAAAAGACGAGCGATTTAGCAATTAGCGAAATAATTAGACTGCACGAATACGCCACAACGAACTGCGTGACGATTTGGGCGACGAAAATTTTGCGTGGCAAAACCGCCTTTAGTTGCGAAAGCGCACTTATGCAAGGTGTGTAAAGAGTGCAGAACACCAAAAAGGCGATTCCGCTAAAAATATCAAAATGAACGATTGAATTTGGGGCAACGAGCGAGGCGGTTATATAAGTCGTGCCGTTTAAAATGGCGATGGTGGAAAGCACCATTTCTTTTGCCACAATTCCAACGACAAGCGCCACAATGCTCCCCCAATTTAGTCCTATCGGAGCAAAAATCGGTGTAAGAATTTGCGCAATTTTCGCTAGCATACTGCCGTCAATTTCGCTTGGTTGCAACGCAAAATCGAAATTACTCGCAAACCAAATTACAATGCCAAAAACCAGCACGATTCCCCAAATTTTGTGCAAAAATCGTGTGGCGGTCAGCAGTGTTTTGTGCGTTAATTCCCGCAAATTTGGGAGCATCAGCGGAGTGAATTCAAAAATTTCATTTTGCGTGGGCGTTGGGCGGAGTTTTTGCCAAAAAATTGCTAGCAATAGCGCTACCCCCACCCCCAAAAGATATAGCAAAAACACCGCAAGAAATGTTCCCTGCGGGAAAAAGACGCTTGCGATACACAAAAGCACAGGTAATTTTGCGTTGCAAGACATATACGGCAAAATGCAGGCAGTTTTTTCTCGGGCGGTTCGTGATTTTATCGCCAAAGTTGTGGGAGTTGCTAACGTCGTACACCCGAATCCCAAAAGGAGCGGAAAAGCACTTTTGCCACTCAACCCTACCCTAACAAAAAGCGGTTCAAGAAGCCACACGATTCGAGAAATATAGCCCGACTGCTCCAAAAATTCAAGGCACAGCCACATCAGACAAATTTGCGGTAAAAAGCCGATTATCCCGCCGACGCTACCCAACACAGCTTCGTCCAAAAATTTCGCAAGCCACTGCGGTAACCTAAGCGCAGTAAAAAGCGAATTTATGACTTTTACGCATAGTTCCCACACAAAAATAGCGCTTTCTTGAAGAGTTGAACCGACCACACCGAACGTTAGCCAAAATGCCACAAACAGAAAAATTAGGAAAATCGGCACGCCGAAAATTCGTGACGTGAACACTTTGTCCGCTCTCGTGTAAGCATATGGCTTCGTTGCGGGACGCATTACGATTTGCGACAAAATGCGGTCAATCTCACCTTTGCGAGCAAGCGCTGTTGCAGTTTTTGGAGGGTGCTTTTGCGGGGAATTTTTGTTAATAAAATCTAGCAAATCGCTTGCAAAAGTGCGACTTTTTATATCCAAATTACAGACGGGGACGCCGAGCAGTTTTGATAAACCGCAAAAATCTACCACCTGCCCCCGCCGTTTTGCTTGTTTGGTAAAATTGGGCAAAATCACCACTTTTAGCCCGCTTGCGATTAGCTCTAGCATGAGATTCAGCGATTTTGCTAGCGTGTTGCAGTCGATTATATTCACAAAAATCGCACTAGGGTTGCTTTTGATAGATTTAACTGCGCTAATTTCGTCGGGCGTCGTGGGGTTCAGCCCGTAAATTCCTGGCAAATCGGTGACAAAAAACCGCTCGCCGTTGTGCAAAATCGTCTTCGTTTCGGCGGACACAGTCACCCCGTTCCAGTTCCCCGTATGCACCCGCCCTTTCGTCAAACGATTGAATACCGTTGATTTGCCCGAATTTGCGTTGCCGACAAGAAAAATCGAACCCCCGCCCACCCCGTTTTGTGTCGGACAAATTTTGTTACTATGAATTTTTGCGTCGCTTTTTCCTTTCGCAAAAGTCGTTTGGGCTAAGTGAATTTTTGGTGAATTTTCTTGCAATTTTGAGCGTTTTTTCATAAGATTTTTACCTCTACACTCTCCGCAAAAAGTTTTGGAAGCAGAAACACACTTTGATTAACTTCCGCCAAAACCCTCGATTTATAGCGTCGAACTATGCGTAAAACACTTCCAATAAACAGCCCACGACTTTCCGCATAGCAAACCAACTCGCCCACCAAATTCACTCGCACGATTTCCGCTCGCACGCCCAAAGGAATTCCCAACAAATTCATATTTTATTATATTGCACGACTTAGATTTTATTACTTTCTCTTGCATAAACAAAAAAACAAGCGGGTTCTCCCCCTACTTGTTTTTTAATTGTTATTTTTTGTCTTTTTCGATTTCGTTTTTGAAGTCCTCGAGCAGTTCGATGAAATTGCTCACGTCGGTAAATTGTCGATAAACGGACGCAAAGCGAATATATGCTACTTGGTCAAGCGACTTAATGCCCGACATAACAAGTTCGCCGATTTTTTGCGTGCTAATTTCTTGCGCCAAAGTGTTGTAAACTTCACGCTCAATGTTGTTGACAAGTTGCTCGATTTGTGTGATTGTGACAGGTCGTTTTTCGCACGCTTTTATAACTCCACGCTTGATTTTTTCCCTGTCGAAAGGTTGCCGAGAACCATCGCTTTTAATCACTAGCACAGGGATAGTTTCGTACTCCTCAAAAGTCGTGAATCTTCGCCCGCACTTCGTACATTCCCTACGACGACGAATGCTCGTGCCGTCCTCGTTTAGACGACTGTCAATTACTTTGCTATTTGGGTTATCGCAAAATTTACACTTCATAACTTAATCTTCCTTTTTGAAAACATATAGTTTGTTAATCGCCCTTGTGCAAGCAATATACTTGAGATTTTCGCTCAAATCACTATCAAAAAGCCCGCCATTTTCCACCACAATCACAGTGTTAAATTCCAGCCCTTTGCACATACCGACAGGCACGATTTGAATATCCTCAAGCGCACTGCTTTTGGCATTTTCCACCAAACTTAGCCGAGAATTGCAAATCGGACTGAGATAGCCGTAAAGTTTCTTGGCGAATTCACTGTCGCCCGTAATTATGCCGATTGAACCACGACTGGCAAGATGTTTTTCCAAAATCGTAGCAATTTGACTCGCAATTTCAACGTCCTTTTCGCTTAGCGGAAGAACCTCCACCGCCTCGCCATTTGAGTAACGGAAAACGTTGTGACGGGGGTTGCCGATTAGCTGCGAACAGTATTCCACAATCTCCTCGCTACTTCGGTAAGTGTTGTCTAGTGTGTAGAATTTACTTGTGCCGAAAATCGCCTGCAAGTCCACAATCTCCCTTAAATCAGCAATTCCCGTCGGGTTGGTGCGCTGATATTTGTCCCCGAAAATACTAAACTGCGCCCTTGGAAACAAACGAAGTAACATCTCAATAAACACAAGCGGATACTCTTGCGCCTCGTCTACGACAATGTGGCGAATGTCCATTTTGATGACCATATTGCTAGTCGCCTCTTTAAGCAGACACATCACGACTGCATCTTCGGTGGTGATTTTGCGAGTAGTGTCAATCGGCTCAAAACCTTGAGAAATCAAGAACCTATTATACAATCCCTCCAAATTCTCAGGCACATCAAAGCACTCAAAAACCTTGCTTGTAATAATTCGTCTTGCTGATTTGAATTTGTCCATTTTTAGCTTATGAACAATTACGGCGGAAATTTTCTTGAGCTTGTCAAAAATTGGCTCGTCGTCGAGTTTTGCAAATAATTCGTTGAGAGTTTCGGCGGTAAAGCCCTTGTTTTCAATCTTAAAGCCCGACTTCGCTACCCTGGTTTTACTAAATTCCGATACGAAATCAGCGACTTTGTCCTTAATATCTAGCTTAAGCTTTGCACAAATTACTTGCCGTTCTTTTGGACTAGACGACAAATACCTACTCAAAAATTCGTCATTTTCCTCAAATTCACGGGTTATTTTGAGTAACCTGCTCGCAAATTTCGTCAATGTGGCGTTGCGGGCGTTTTGTTCGCCAAGTTCGGGCAGAACGCCGTTAATATGCGACATAAACGCCTCATTTAGCGTAAACATAAGAATATTCGCCGACTTTAAATCACGCAAACGATATAGCGCATAGGCAATTCGGTGAAGCGCAACCGTCGTTTTTCCACTGCCCGAATACCCTTGAACAACAATTAAATCATCGTGCAAGTTGCGGATAATCTCGTTCTGCTCTTTTTGAATCGTACCAGCAATGTTGTGCAATTCGCCCGAACCGACCTTTGCCAAGACTTTTTGCAAATATTCGTCAAACATATCCGCATCAATTTCGTACGCATCCAAAAGTTCGCCATTTTGAATATCGTATTGGCGCTTCTCCACCACTTCGCAATCAAGCTTGCCGTCGGGAACATCCACCGACGCACGACCCTTGCCCGCCTCATAAAAAAGCTCAGCAATCGGCGCACGCCAATCAATAACATAGTAGTTGTTGTCCTCCTCAATGCCCGTCAGCCCCACATAAGCCTTCATCGAACCGCTTTCATCCTCGAAATCCACACGCCCAAAATACGGACGGCCACGATTCCGCAAAAGTGAATTCGCCTTGTCAATGTTGTTGTTCGCTAGGTCGATATTTTCGTTAATGACTTGATTGACAGTAACTTTTTCCGCATCGTCAAAATCGCCAAAAACCTGCGTGCCGTCCACATAATATTTGCGTAAATCTTCCACAGTGTCCTTTGACCTGCCAATGTCGTAATTGAGTTTGCCAAGCTTGTTGTCAATCACTCGCAAGGTATTTTTCAAATACTCAACTTCGCTCTCCCACTCCTTGCTTTTTTTGTCAATCATCCTGCACCTCCAAATTTAGTAGTTAAATATACCACAAATTCGCCAATAAGTCAACTTTATTGCCCGATTCTAAAAACAAAAAACGCTTCCGTTAATTTCCGAAAGCGAGTTTCACTATTTATTTTGCAAAAAATTTTTTATCCGATTAATCACCCAATTTGTATCCTTTTTGCCCATCCACGCAAATTCGTCAACCCTGCCAGAATAATCATTAAATGAAGTTAGTTCTTGAAGTGAATAGTAATTTTTCATAGTCACTTCTTTTATATAAATCGCAAATATATTTCCTTTCCCGCCCGCCATATAATCTATAACACCTGAACGCACCGATAAAAACATAGGAATTTGTTGCACGATTGAATATAATTCGTCCAAAGAACAGTCGAGCGCTTGCGTCCCCTTAATTGCCGTCTGCCCAAGTTTCTGCACTACGTTAGTGTAAACTATGTACCCCATCAAATTTAATTCGGACACAATTTTTTCAAATAGTCTGCGATTCCGCTTTTGCGAAAATGAATACGGGTTTATAACTATAATTTTGTCTTTATCTTTTTCAAAATTAGGAATAGTCTTAACATCAACAACATTAGGACAAAATAATTCCTTTTTATCTAAATTTACTTTGTAAACTCGGTCACGATAAACCTCGATTATTGATTTGCCCTTAAAAAATGACCTACGGGGATTAGTCGCAATCAGCCCGTCACGATTTTCCTTTTTTATCCCGATATAGCGAAATATAGAAAAACACCTTACATAGCACTCCTCTAGCGAATTCTTTTTGAAAGTGATAATTCTATCAACACAAGAATATTTTTTAATAATATTCAATACGTTTTCACAACAATAAATACATATTTTCTTACCTGTCTCGCATTTGAATTGCAATACATACATCATAGCGTAAATTGTGTCACCAAGATGCGCAAGCGGGAAAATTATCACCTCGTTGTCCCGTTTTTGCGCACGAAGTCTGCGTAAAAACAACGGAAAAGTTACAATCGCCAAGACAAATTTGCAATTAAAGGCGATTGTTTTACCTAATTTTTGAAAAAAATTCATTTTGCGCTATTTTCTCCTTTATCGCTACATATATAATCAACACCCGCAAAATTATTGCGTTCCAAATTCACCGCATATGCACACTTCAGCCCGTCGGGTTTTCGGTCGTTAATCAAAATTCGCTCTCCCTTTGGTGCGTCAAAAATTATGTGGTCAAAGCGGATATTGTTCTCTGCCAAAAATTCTAGCGTCATATCCTTGTATTGCGACGAACGTGCGCTCAAAATCACTACCATATCGTTTGCGGGAATTTTCTCAAAAAATTCACGCACGCCGTCAAGCAAAATATCCTTGCCATATTTTAGATAACCATTATGCTCTACCAAAGTGCCGTCCAAGTCAAAAATCCAAGTTTTATCCATTGTAGAAAAATCAAAACTCACTTACTACACCGCCTTTGCACGCAACTTTTCGCCGATACTTCCGCCAGGGTGATTTTTCTTGAAGATTGACAGAGGAATTTTCAGCACTTCGCTTAATTTCACCGCCACACCTTGCAAGAAAATTAGAAAAACGGTTGTCGAATTATTGGGTGCAATATTCCACAAGTCGCCCTCGTGTTCCAATTTGAGAATTACACGTTTTTCTAGCATATTGGTAAGCCTAGACATTGGCGAGCAACTCAAAAGCCACGTGTTCACACCCCTATCAAGCAAATATGATGTCAGCAAAATTGACTCGTCCGTATTGCCACTTTTGGACAACACAAAAACCAAATCTTTGTCGCCCACTATCCCCAAATCGCCATGCACCGCCGTATTTGAGTGCAAAAACGACGCAGGAATTCCAAACGAGTTGAGCGTTCCTACAAATTTTTCGCAAATCGGCACATTTTTACCCAAACCGCTAGCGATAATTTTACCGCCGTTGCGAATCGTTTCAGCGCACTCCCCAATTACCCGCTCCCAAACTTTGTCATCAAGCGATTCAATCGAATCAGTCAGTATATCCATATTATCCTTGAAATATTGTATCATTTCTTGCCCTCCAAAAAATCACATTTGTTAAGTACCAAAAGCCCTTTGTAAAAAGCACCACAAATTGAATCATAGTCATCCCACGCATATGTAGTAAGCGACAGCCAAATCAGCGCCAATATCAAATTGAGTTGCTCGGGCGAACAATCGCTCTTAACCAAATCTAAAAAGTACGGGACTAACTCCTCCCAACCGCTAGCAGAAATAGAGAGTGTCACATCGTCTTCGTTTATGCATAAATCAAAATTTTTTAGATTAAATTGGTCATAATTCGTCGCTAGCGAGTAATACAATTTCGCCCAGTCATACGCAACATCGCCATAAAGTTCAGTGTTTCCAAAATACCCCCTTGGGTCAATTAAAACAGGGTTGTGATTTTTGTCAAGCAAGATATTTGAAAACGTGCTGTCGCCATGAATAAAGCAAAATTCTTGCGGATAAAATTCTCGCATTTTATTAGCGACTTCATCTACACAAAAATAGAAATTTTTGCACCGCTTCCCATTAATTTTAATATATTCGTCGCTCGCAAACGGAATCAAAGTTTGAACTTTTTTTAGTCTATCTATCGTCTTGCGAATATAATTGCTCTCCAAACTTTCTCTATCGGCAGGAACGGTTTTTATTTCGTGCAATTTCTTAAGACACGCTACGATTTTATCAAGAATTTGCTTTTTCTCATCCAAACTTATATCACTATATTTATAAACAGGCTCGCCGTCAATCTTCTCCATAACTAGCGGGTCAAGACTGTAAATTTTCGGCAACGCAATATTTTTCTCTTGCATCACAACACTGTACCACTTCCGCTCCCGACGAGCAAGCGCCTGCCCCTGTTCGTCAATGCCAATTTTGGTGACTTTGTCGCCGTCAAAAATCATCTTGTTAAACGGACGGCACTTCGGTTGCTCAAGCGAATTGACAACGTCAAAAAGCCCGTATTCTTTCGCACCGTAAATTCCCACTGTATCAAATTCAATGTTTTGAGTACTCAACCAACGCACAAATTCGCCCTCAAGCGAAACACTACTTATCACACTTTTATCACGAAAAGCAAAAAATCCCGCAACCCCGAATTCGCTAGACGGAATCTCACTGAAAATGTTGTTTTCAAATTTCCATCGACACTCAAAACCTTTGGACAAACCGACGTAATTTTTGTGAACGCAATCAAGCGAAGTCGTGTCAAAATCCTTGTCCAAAATCAAGTCACACCAAATCATCATAAATGGCGAGTTTGAGGGGATTTTTTGCAACGCCGAACGAACACCTGCGCACGTCCCCTTGTACCCGCTTGCGTCCACAATTTCAAAATCAACATCCGCAAAAGCCTCCAAATATTTCCGCAAAACGTCACACTTGTAATCACCAATCACAACGAATTTTGCTTTAGGGAACTGCTTAAATAAATGAAAAATTATCGGCAAATTATTTATTGAAACTAACGCTTTCGGCTTGTTTCTCGTAAGCGATTTTAGGCGAGAACCTTGTCCGCCCGCTTGTACAATTATATATTCCAAAATCTCTGTTTTCCCCTGTCTTTAAATTTTTTACAAAATGTGTATATCGCAAATAATTATACCCCCCCCCCTGTCGAAAAGTCAAGCATTTTTGTAAAAATTTTGGGTTTTTTGGTGATTTTTCCACATTTTCAACAAAAGTTATCCACATTACGATTTTAAACTAAAAAAAACACCCGCTTTTAGTCAATGCTGTTTGAAACTAGCGGTATTTTATAAGAGATAAAGAGCATATTTTAGGAGTTTTCCTAGAGTATGCTCTTTTTCTGTGCCTGACTTAATATAGTTTATTCGTTTGAATAAATATTTGTTTATTAGAATTGATGGTTAAATTTTAGATTATCAAATAAACTTCATAGGGTTTGTTTGTGGTTTTAGTTGTTCCACCTTTGAATTTGCGAGTTGTGGTATAAGTTTCGGTGAATAGTTTTTTAGATGTAGTTTCTGGTTTGGAAATGTTGGTGTTTAGTGAGTAGTTTAGAGATATTTCAATTTTATTCTCATAAACATTTACTCTTGAATAAATAGTTCTATTGCTCTATCTGGGCATTGTTTCATTGTAAACTTAAAGTAGTTTTGTATATCTTCTTTTGTTAGTTCAAACTGTTGTTTAGATTGTTCTATTATTAACTTTTCTTGCAGGTCTTTCTTTTGGTGTTCTAGTTCTTCAAGTCGTTGTTTTGTTGTGTCTGTTAAAATTCCTTTTTCAATGGCAGACATAATGTTTGAAATTGAGATGTTGTTTTTTTGTAGATTACTTTTTAGAGAGTTGAGCGTATTATTAGTTCCAACTCTTTTTTTATGTATTTCAAATACTTTCTCTGAAATTTCATTTAAGTTTTTTGGAATATTGAATTGTGAAATTAAAAATTTGTCTATTATTTTTTCAATAAAGTTTTTGTCTATTATCCCAGTCAAACAGTTTTTCTTTTTAGTAGTTATACATTTGTAGTAATGTAGTGGATTGCCATTTGAAGATATTGCAGACACTGGATACATTTTGCGATTACAATTACCACAATATATTTTATCTTTAAGTCTAAATATTTCGTGATTATCTTTTCGGCAACCATATTTGTTAGAATCTAATTTCACTTTTACTTTTTCAAATAGTTCTTGTGAGATTATTGGTGGGTAGATTTTGTCGTAAACTTTGTTGTTAATTCTACAAATACCTGTATATGCTTCCTTTTGTAATATTTTTCGTATATTTTGTGGTAGAAATTTCCTACCTTTATTAGTAATATTCTCTTTTTCAAAATCTCTTGAAATTTGCAATATTGTTTTTCCACTTGCATAATCTTCAAATATTCTAGTTAAAATTTGTTTTTCTTCTTCGTTTACTTTTAGCATTTTGTTTTCTTTAATGTAGCCATACGGAACAGAGCCTATTATATGTCCTTTCATTCGTGATTCGTGAAGTCCACGACTAACTTTTTGTGCAAGTTCTTCGCTGAAATACTGGTTCATTCCTTCTAAGAGTGATTCAAGCAAAACTCCTTCCGGCGTTTCTGGGATGTTTTCCATTGCAGAGAGCAGTTTTATTCCGTTATCTTTTAAGTGCTTTCTGTGAATTGCTGACTCAAACTTGTTTCTAGCAAATCTATCTAGTTTGTAAACTAAAACATAGTTCCACTTTTTATTGTTGCTATCTTTTAACATTTTTTGAAAAGATTCTCTGTTGTCAGTTGTTCCAGAAATGGCTCGGTCAATGTAAGAATCTACAATAATTATGTCGTGCTTTTTGACATAATCTTCACAAACATGAACTTGCCCTTCAATGGACTGTTCAGTTTGGTTGGTGCTAGAATATCTTGCATATATTACTGCTGTTTTCATATTTGTTTTCTCCTTTTAATTTATTGAATTTTTATTTGTCTTTCGACAAAAGCGAAAAGAAACGAAAAGGGATAAATATATTTTTGTTTGTAATTTCTCTTTTCTTGTCAAGGGTTGTGGAACAATACATTTTACCCTTGACAAGAAAGAGTTTTCGTTTAGACTTCGCTTAAGAAAGACAATTAATATGCCTTTGGTAGTTTAT
>CAVEBU010000002.1:0-65314 GCA_963614045.1 Alistipes finegoldii
AATTTTCAAATTAGGGTTGACAAGAGGCGAATTTTGTGATAAAATTGGTTTTGTATCCGCATAGAATTGGCTTATAAAATGTGAGATTTGGTTTTCACTGCCTACTTTTAGCGAGATTGGTATGAGGAGGAGAATTATGTACGCAATTATTCAAACTGGTGGCAAGCAATACAAGGTTCAAGTTAATGATATCATTTCTATTGAGCGTATTGAGGCTGAAGTTGGTGCGAAGGTGAATTTTGACGTGCTTATGATTTGCGATGATAAGGGTGCTGTTTTCGGCAATCCTGTTGTTGCGGGGGCTAAGGCTGAGGCTGAAGTTCTTGAGCATGGCAAGGGACAGAAAGTGCAGTTGGCTATTTACAAAAAGATGAATGGTCATCATCGTGCGCAGGGTCACCGTCAACCATACAGCAAGGTTAAAATTACAGCCATTGCTAAATAAGACCTTAATTTTTGAGGAGGTCAGGAAATGACAGACATCACATTTTTTAAGTCGGGCGATAGAATTTTGCGAATGATTTGCGAGGGTCATACGGGCTATGGCAAATCGGGTGAGGACATTGTTTGCAGTGCTTTGTCGAGCGTTGTGCAAACGGGCGCACTTGGTATGCTTATGGTTGCGTGTGCCGATGTTGGAATTGTTCGTGACGATAGATTGGCCTATTTAGAGATTGTAGTACCGCGTAATTTGTCCGCTGAAAAGTCACACGATGTGCAGGTGATTTTCGCCACGATGTTGTGTGGGGTCAGCGACCTTTACAGCGAGTACAGTGATTATATTAATTTGGAGGTTAAAGATGTTTATTAATATTCAGCTGTTTGCCCACAAGAAAGGACAGGGTAGTAGTAAAAACGGTCGTGATAGTGAAGCAAAGCGTTTGGGAATCAAGCGTAGCGACGGCACGAGTGTTCTTGCTGGCGAAATTTTGGTTCGTCAACGTGGCACGCAATTTTACCCTGGCGTAAATGTTGGTTGCGGTAGAGATTACACATTGTTTGCAAAAGTTGCAGGCAAGGTTAAGTTTGACCGCACGAAAGAGAACAAGAAACGTGTTTCTGTAATCGCAGAATAGTTAGTTGTTCAGTTTTAGATTAGTATTTACGGCAAGCAAATTAGTTTTATATCAACAAAAGTCGTTTTGTAGTGGCAAAATGGCTTTTTTATTTTTATAAAATTTGTGGCGTGCGTTAAATTCGTTCTGTGCGGGTTTTGTGGAAATCGAAAGTTTGCGAAACGTTAATTTTGTTCAAAAATTGCATGTATTTAATTGACTAAATGTGTAATTTTTGGTAATATTTAACTACAAAAATTGGAGGAAAAAACAAATAGGATAAATGAAATACGGAAAATATGCGGAACAAATTCAATTTATGATAAATTCGGCGCTTTTGGGGTATCGAATTGTTAAGAGCAACCGCCACTTGCGTGTTATGGACAAGGGGAAATTCGACGTCGTGACGAATCTTGACCTTGAAATCGAGGCGATGATTCTCAAAAAACTGCAAAAGGAATTCCCTGACGTCCCGATTGTGAGCGAGGAATTCAACAGTAGCGAAGATTTTCCGCCAAAATGCTTTGTGATTGACCCAATCGACGGCACGAAAAATTTTTATCATAGTTTGCCGTTCTGGGGGATTCAAATGGCGTATGTGGAAAACGGAAGCCCAGTCGCAAGCGTTATGTACTGCCCCGAACTCAATATTGATGTCGTTGCGGGCGATGATATCGGGGTTTTTGTGAACGATAAGCGAGTTACTTACGAGCGAAAGAACCTCGAGCACAGTCTAATTATGGTGGACGGGCCGAAAGCACACCGCTGGCACATTATCCCCGAACTTGACGAGTTTGTGCAAGGAATTCGCATAATCGGGTCGACTTGTGTGGGCTTTAGCCTTGCGGTGAGCGGTAAAACTGAGGGCTACATTTATATGTGCCGTCACCCTTGGGATTTGCTTCCTGGTCTTTGCGCTTGCAAAAATTCTGGGCTGTATGTTTACGACCATAATGAACAGATGTGCTTGGTTGCGAACTCCCCCGAATTGCTCGAACTGATGAAAAAAACCGTCTTGAATCGGCTTGCAAAGGCCTAAAAAGTCCACTCTCCTGACAGTAGAGTGCGAATTTTTGACTTTTTTGCATAAAATATTTGCTTTATTTGGGGATTTTGGTATAATAGTAGTATGAATTATGTAGTAGAGCAAGATTGTATTCGCATAGAAGACGCTGACACGTACGAGCCGAAGAGCATTCTCACAAGCGGGCAGTTGTTTCGTTTTGGCGAGAAGAATTCGGGTAATTGGTGGGTCGCTTCGGGCGAAAATTATGCGGAAATTGAGAAGACTGGCGATGCCTCATATGTAATTCACACGACGAACCCTGCGTATTTTGTGGAATTTTTCGACCTGAATACCGATTACGGCGGAATTGTTGAGCGACTTGGGAATTTCGCCCAAATTAAACCCGCTGTCGAATTCGGGCGAGGTGTTAGGCTTATGCGTCAGCCACTTTGCGAGGTGATTATCGGCTTTATAATTTCGGCGAACAACAATATCCCGCGAATTCGCAAGTCCATCGAGGCGATTTGCGAGAATTTCGGGACAAAATGCGATTGGGGTTATGCGTTCCCTACGCTTGAGCAGTTGCAAAAGGTGGGGGAATGCGATTTTGCGAAATTCGGTTGCGGGTATCGTTCGGCGTATTTGGTTGACACGATTCGCACGCTTGCAAATTCGCAAATTTTAGACGAACTTGCTTCGGCGGGCGACACAACTTCGGCTCGAAAATGCTTGCTGTCGCTGAAAGGCGTCGGGCAGAAAGTTGCCGATTGCATTTTGCTGTTCGGCTTGGGGCGGTACGATGTTTTTCCTGTTGATACTTGGATTGATAAGGTTTATCGGGAAGATTTTGGCGGGAATTTAACGAACCGCAAGCAAATTTCGGACTGGTTTGTGCAGAAATTCGGCGCAGACAGTGGTTATTGCCAGCAGTACTTGTTTTATTACAAGCGTAAAAACATTGAGTTAAAATAATTGGAGGAAAAAATATATGCAAATTGCTTTGTTTATCGATATTGACAACGCAAAAGTGAGCTTGCCTGTTTTTAAGGACATTTTGGAGCAGGTGAAAAAATTTGGGAAACTGTCTTACTGCAAGGTTTACGGTTTTAACGAGCGTAAACACATTAAATTTGACGAAATTATTGAGAGGTACGGCTTCGATTCCGTACCGACAATGCGTTACAAAAAGCGTGCAAAATCGCAACTCGACACACGAATTATTATCGATGCGGTGGATGTTTTCCACACCCGCCCATTTATTAACGGGTTCTGTTTTGTGACGGGCGAGGGCGACCTTGTGCCTTTGTTGTCGTTCTTGCGTGCGGGCGGAAAAACTTTGTTGACTGTTGAAACTGAGGGGGCGGACGGAAATGAGCATATGTTTGACCAAAAATTGCAGTTAGACATCCAGTACAACCGCCCAAGCAAGATTTCTAAGGACGAGTTGAGCGAAAAATTGCGTAATATTAGCGCTCGTAGTTCGGCGATTAATAGCGACGACGAGGACGAGGCGGAGGCGCAACGGCAAGATTTGGTTGGCGAGATTGAGGAGTTGCTTGCGACCAAAGGCGAGGATCTCGACGAGGAGGAGGCTGACCTTTACTCTAGTCTTGAGGACCTTTTGATGATATTGAAATAGGATTTGCCCTTTGGGGCTTTTTCTTTTTTCGGAAATTCCGTTTTGTTTTGCGGAGGTTTACCAAATTTCAACTTTATCATATTATAATATTGGGCAAAAAATTGTCTTTTTTGCTGTTTTTTGAGTAAAAAAGTGCATTTTTTTGCGAATTTTACAAAGTTGAGGTAAAAATTTGAGCAAATACATAATTACTGGCGGGTACAAATTGGACGGGAAAATCGCTGTTGATTGTGCGAAAAATTCGTATCTTCCTATTATGGCGGGCAGTTTGATGTGTTCGGGCGAGGTCGTTTTGCGGAACTGCCCGAAGTTCGTGGATGTTGAGAATATGGCAAAAATTCTGCAAATTCTTGGCGTAAAAGTGCGATTCGAGGGGGACGCAATGATTTTGGATAGTTCGGGAGCGACGGCGAAATTCGTGCCTGTCGAGGTTGCGAAAATGCTCCGCTCGTCGATTTTTATGCTTGGGCCACTGCTGGCGAGATTTCGGACGGCTCGAGTTGCCTACCCTGGCGGTTGCGATATTGGGTTGCGCCCGATAGATTTGCATTTGCGGGGGCTAAGAGATTTGGGGGCGAAAATTCAAGAACTGCACGGCGTCATCAATTGCGACGGCAGTAAAATGGCGGGCGGAAAAGTTGTGCTTGATTTTGCGAGCGTTGGAGCGACGGAAAATTTGATTATGGCATCCGTTTTGGGACATGGGCGGACGGAAATTCTCAATAGCGCTAGAGAACCTGAAATTGTGGATTTGGCGAATTTTTTGAATAAATGCGGGGCGAAAATCTACGGCGCTGGCACAAATTGTATTGAAATTGAGGCGGTGCAACGCTTGAGTGGTTGCGAATATACTCCGATTGGCGACCGCATAATTGCGGGTACATATTTGGTTGCGACGGCGATTACGGGGGGTAAAATTGAGATTTCGGGGGTAAATCCTCAAATTTTTGCCAATTTAATTGACAAATTGCATAATTCTGGTTGCGTTTTTGGTATAAAAAGTGGTAAAATTTATATGCGGAGTCCTAAGGTTTTGAAAAGCGTGGGTTTCGTTGAAACGGAAGTTTATCCTGGCTTCCCGACTGATTTGCAAGCGCAAATGCTTTCGCTTATGGCTGTCGCTCGTGGTTGCTCGATTATTCAAGAGAATCTGTTTGAGGCGAGGTTTAAATCTGTCCCCGAACTGATTAAAATGGGGGCGAGCATTCGTGTCAAAGAGAGGTCGGCAATTGTTGAGGGTGTGCCGTTTTTGAGCGGGGCGGAAGTTTTTGCGAAAGATTTGCGGGGCGGGGCGAGTTTGGTTCTTGCAGGGCTAAACGCTCATGGGTACACGACTGTGAACGATATTTTTCACATCGAGCGAGGGTATTGCGATTTGGATAAGGCGCTCAATAGCTTGGGGGCGTGCATTAAAAGAGAGGATTAGGAGGTGAAACTGCTTGTCAAAAAATGGTAAAATAGCGATAATTGTGTCGGTTTTGGCGTTTGTTGCGGTCGTTGTGGTGCTTGCAAGTGCGGTTTTTTGTGTGAAAAAAGTCGAAATTGTGTGGTACAAAACACCGACTACCACCACCGCCTCGATTACGCAGGAGCAATTTCTGGAAAAAAGCGGGGTTGCGAACAGCAGTGTATTTCTTCTCGATAGGGAAAAGGCGGTCAAAAATATTGAAAGCACTTATCCCGACGTTCGTGTGATTAGTCTTGAAGTGCTTTGGCCAAATGTGATGAAAATTCATGCCGTCGAGCGTGAAGAAGTCTATGCTTTGCCGATTAAAAACGGGAAATTTGCGCTAGTTGACGAATATTTTAAGGTTTTGGACGTCGTTGACACGTTTACAAGTACAAAAACTAACGCAATTTTGATAAACACCACCGCCACGAGCGAGCTTGAAGTGAAGCGTGCGGACGAAATTAGTATGTTCGGGCAATCGGTTTGGAGTAATATTTATAACGCTTTTCTTGAGTTAGAACGCAATATTATCGATTTTCGCGCGATTATTTCCAACGCAACCTTAAGCGAATCGACTTTGACAATCAACACGCATATGGGGGTTACGATAAAACTCGATAAGCCGTTTGCGAATACCCGCCCAAAGATGAGGCTGGCGCTGAAAGTTTTTGACCTAATGACGACGGAAGATTACGCAAACAAAGTGATTGAAGTTTTTGTAAATGACAATAACGAGTTGGAATCAAGAATTTATAATAATAATTAAAAAATGCAGTCCTTTACCTAATTGGCAAAACGACTGCACTTTTTATTTTACGGCACCGAGTAAAGAGGGAGAGAAAAGAGAGATTTTTGCGTGGAGGATTGCTCCTCCATTTTCATAATATGTTTTAAATTTAGATTGTGTTCGTTATTTTAGTATTTATTTTATTTTTCAGTATTTTTTTGTGATTTTATTTAAGCGGAATATTTCTAAAATTTGTTAAAATTTCGTAAGGAATTGTGTGACATCCGCTTGCGAGGATATTTGCGTTTAATGTAGGTAAGTCGCTCAAAATTGTAGCATAGTCGCCAATTTTTGCGGGTATCCCCCCAATTTCTGCAAAAGTTGCTTCCATACATATATTACCGACGATTTTTGCGGGGCGGTTATTTATCAGCACGAAACCGTCTTTTCCCCACAGCCGTGGCAAGCCTTTTGCGTACCCGATTGCGAGGGTTGCGATATGTGTTTTTTCTGTTGCAATATGTTCTAAACCGTAGCCGATATAGTCGCCTTTTTGAACCTCTTGAATCGCTATTATTTTTGCATAAACTTGCATTACAGGTTTTAAATATTCATTACCGTATCCATATAGCGCAAGCCCGCAACGAACCATATTCATATGTTCGGCGGGGTGGGTTAGGGTGTTTTGCGTGTTGCAAAAATGCCTAGTTATTACGCTTGGGAGGTGGTCGCTTAAGTTGTGAAAAACGGCAATTTGATTTTCCGCACGCAAGTCCATAAAGCCGTCCCCCGAACCAAAATGCGAGTAAATTCCTGTGAGGCGAGCGTGGGGGAGTTTGCGTTGCGTGATGGCAAGGATTTCGTCTTTTTGTGACACGCCGAAACGATTCATTCCGCTGTTGATTTGAAGATGGAAATAAGCGATTTTGTTGAGTTTGCGGGCGGTCGAATTTAGCGTAAGTAGTTCGTCCAAACTTTGCACGCTAAATGTTGCGTTTAGGCGAATTGCGTCCGCTAGTTCGTGCTTACTTACGGGGCTTAAAATTAGGCAAGGTTTCGAGGGGTGGCGTGTTTTTAGGGCGATTGCCTCAAGGTTATTTGCAACTGCAAAACAGTCGATTTTTTCGCTAATTAAATCGCTAATTTTGTTCGCATTGTGGCCGTAAGCGTCACTTTTTACGACGGCACAAAGTTTGCTTTTGTGAAGTTTTTTGCGTAAAAAATTAATGTTAAACAATAAATTTGCACGATTTATGGTCTTAAAACAGTCTTTTTTGGGCATTTTCCCTCCGATTTGATTTAATTTAATTAAAAAGTGTTGACTTATTTTACTCTCAATTGTATAATTACAGTAGGAGATTTTATGGCAAAATTAGTTTATGATTTTAGCAACTTATTAGGTGATAATTTGGGCAATAAAAAAGCACTCTCACGACAAGAGATATGCGAAAATTCGTATATTGCGAGCGAAATTTTGGCAAATGTTTTTGTGAATTCGACCCCTGAACACAAGGCTGTTTTTGACATTTTAGACGAAGTTAATTTGGCTAAAATCAAGCAACTAGCTGGTGATGTTCGTAACGAATGCGAGGATTTTGTTGTGCTTGGAATTGGCGGTTCTTCGCTTGGAAGCTGTGCGATTTTTAATGCGCTAAAAAATATAGGATATAATTATCAGCCACGTGAAATTCGTGGAGCGCCTCGCTTCTTTGTTGAGGATAGTGTTGACCCTGAATCTGTTGCGGGATTGCTTGCGATGATTGATTTGGAAAAGACGATTTTTTGCGTTGTTAGTAAGAGCGGAAAAACTACGGAAACACTGACGCAGTTTCTGTATATGCGTGATTTGTGCGAGACGAAATTCGGCGAAAATTGGGTTAAACACTTCGTTATTTTGACTGACGATAATGAGAATTTTTTGCATAATTATGCGAAAGCAAACGGCTTAAGAACGTTGTTAATTCCTACAAAATTGGGCGGAAGATATTCGGTTTTGAGTGCGGTGGGTATGTTTCCGTCTGCGGTATTGGGGCTTGATGTTGAGGCGATTATTTCGGGAGCAAAATCTATGCTTGAAATCGGGAAACGGCAAAATATTTGGGAAAACGCACCGCTTTTGAGTGCTTTATGCAACTTTTTCAACTACAAAAAGGGCAGTAATATCACCGTGATGATTCCGTATAGCGAATCTTTGAGCGTTTTTGATGACTGGTTTTGTCAACTTTGGGGCGAGAGTATCGGGCGAAATGTTACGGCTGACGGTCGGGCGTTGACGGGCGACGAAAGAATTGGGCAAACACCGATTCAGGTGACGGGGCCGAGCGTCCAGCATAGCCAATTTCAGTTGTATTTAGAGGGGCCTGACGACAAGACGTTTACTTTTGTGGGTATCAAGAATTTCAAACAAGATTTAGCTCTGCCGTCGCAATTGGGTGAAGTTTTTGGCAAAAATATTTCGCCTGGTAGAACTTTTGGCGACTTGCTAAATGTGGAACGTGTTTCCGCCGAACGCTCGCTGAAGCTTTTCAAAAAACCGAGCGAGAGCATTATCGTGGAGCGACTTGATGAAGATTCTATGGGCAAATTGTTTATGTTTTTTATCCTCAAAATGCTTTTTACTGGCGCATTGCTAAATATTAACCCGTTCGGACAGCCCGCTGTGGAGAGTATCAAGAGCGAGGTTGCTAGGCTGATTGACGAAAATTTGCTATTTGAGGGTGAAAATTGCATAGAAATTTAAAAATTTTTTGAATTTTTAGAGAAATTTGCAAAAAACCCTTGAAATATTGTAAAAAATGTGATATACTAATAAGGTATATCCAACATGGACAATTAGCTCAGTTGGTAGAGCAACTGACTCTTAATCAGTGGGTCCAGAGTTCGAGTCTCTGATTGTCCACCAAGATAGGAAAAGATGCTGTAGTGGTGTCTTTTTTTGTTACCACTGATTAAGAGTCAGGAGTGGGGTACCCCGCAAAATTGAAGATTTTGTGGGGAGAGGAGGTACCAAGCGAGAATGAGCGTGCTTACTGTCCAAAAGGACTAAGCAAGCGAATTAGCGAAGTTTGTGTGCCGACGAAATCAGTGGGTCCAGAGTTCGCACCGTAACCGACTATTCGTCGCTTACTCTCACGGCCCGAACGCAAAACACATTTTTGCGTCCCGTTCGGGCTAAAAATTAGCCACTGGCTAATTTTCTTAACGCTTCACGCCCTGATTGTCCACCAAGATAGGAAAAGATGCTGTAGTGGTGTCTTTTTTTGTTACCACTAAATTTAAAAATTAAATTAAGTATATAATGACTCGATTTTTGATTAAATAATTGTATAAATCAGCGAGCTGTTTGGGTAATTTGTAAAGTCGGTGGGGTGATTAGAATTTTTGCGGTAATTCTAATCACATCAAAATTGAGTTCGATGGCGGGCATATTTTTGTTAAAATTCATAAAAAACTACTTAATTTCGTGTGATTTTAGTATAAAAAAGTAAAAAACGCAATAAAAACACTGCGTTTTTGTGGATTTATTCGGCGAACGGACAGCGCTTGTTTGCAAAAAACGCAATCAAAACGGAACCCGAACCGACGTGTGCGCCAACGATTGGCGAGAGAAGACGGCGTTTGATTGTGCAATCGGGTGCGATTTTTTTGATAATTTCCGTCATTTCGTCCGCAGTTGCGCTTTCGTTGGCGTCGATTATGTATACGTTTTTGGAAATCGTCGGGTCAAAATTCTCCTTAAAATACTCGCCCATAACTTGCAGACTTTTTTTGATACCTTTCTGCTTATTTATCATATGCAAGCCCCCGCCGTAAATCGTGATAATCGGCTTGATATTGAGAATTGAGCCGAAAAAAGCGGTTGCGGAACCGATTCGCCCTGTGCGTTTCAGCGAATTTAAATCGTCAACGACGAGGTAGCCTTGAATTAAATTTTTCATTTCGTTCAAGTCGTCGGCGTTCTCCGTAATCGACTTGCCTGCGAGTTTGTTTTCCGCCATACGCTCCGCCAAAAGCCCCATTGGAGCGGTGGCGAGTAGGGAGTCAACGGCGACCAAATCGACGTCAGGGAATCCCGTCTTGAGATTTCTGATAGCTGTTTGAACGGACTGAAAAGTTGATGACAAACCGCTAGACAAACAAACATAAAGGGCAGATTTTCCGCTCGCAAGATATGGCCTAAAGAAATCTTCATAAAGCGCAGGGTTGATTAAAGACGTAGAAAATGAGCATTTTTGCTTAATTTTATCATAAAAATCCACCAAATTCATACCATTTTCGTCTGCAGTGTATGTTTGTGGCTCGTTATCGAGCGTTACTTCCATCGGCAAAAATTTAATATCGTGCTGTTTTGCGAATTCGCCGTCAATGTCGCCCGCAACGTCCATAAACAATAAATAATCTCTCATAATTTGTCCTTTTGTGTTTACTTTTTAACAAAATTTTGATATAATAACAGCAATTACAAATGTAATACCTATAATTTCATTATATATTATAAGGACGCAAAAATCAAATTATAGCAAACGCAAATGACAAAAAGGGGGATATTGTAATGACTGTTGACAAGACAAGCGGATTAAAGGCGCATAACGAAAATTTGAATAGAGTCGTGTGCGAAAGTTTGCAACAAGCGTTGTTGATGTTAATGGATAGCAAAGATTTTACTAAAATTAGCATTACCGAACTTTGCAAAAAGGCGGGGGTGTCCCGTATGGCGTTTTATGGAAATTACGACAGCATTGACGACTTGCTCGAGGAAATTGTGCGGGAATATAGCGCTGATTTGATATACAGAATCGGTAGCCCGTTTCGGCACGATGTGACGCTAAAATGGTATGAGAAAATGTTTGCTCGTGTTGAGGCTAATGCGGATATTTTGGGGTTACTTTTTCGTGCTGGGTTCAAGTACAAATACCTTTCAATCGTCAATAATTCGGTGTTGCACAACCCAGATATTTCTACGCATAAGAAATATTTACGGCTAGTTTGGGCGGGTAGTATCGTCAACATAATCATACATTGGATAGATAACAATCTCGCTGAAAGTGTTAGCGAAATTGCTAAATTTTGTTATCAAAATCTCAACACGATCGCCGAAAAATCATAGATTATTTTGGCAAAAAATAAAAAAACGCATTTAAATTTACCATATTTTTTAGGAATTTTGGTGCGTTTTTTCTTTCAATTTTTATATCAAAAAATGCTCAAAAAAAGTGCGTAGTACCTGCATAATACCTTAAAATTTGCGATTTTTTTGCGTTTTTTCTATGTTTTTTGGTAATTTTGCAGGTTTTTGAGTTGCTAAAGTTCTATCAAAAAATTTCGTAATTTGGGGGTTATTTTTCGGATTCGGTTGGAAGCGAGTCGAGTTTTTTCTTGCGTTTATGCAGGATGATTAAAACGATGATTGTTATCACGACACTGACCCCCATTAAAGCGAGTCCGATTATTTGCGCAGTGGTTAAGTTGCCGTTGTCCAAATTCTCCGATTTGCAATAGCCCGCTTTGATTGTTTCGGTTTCGCCCTCCGAAACAGAATATTCGATTTTGGACACTCCGTTTAGCGTGCTAATGATTTTTACCGAACTTCCTTTTGCCAAAACATCTACTTCGTTGAAGCAACTTTTTTCGCTATAGATAGTGGTTTCGGTATTGGTTTTTGCGTTCGGCACGTATTTCGAGTCGGCTACAACCAAAATGCTTGAAACGAGCGTACGGCTGTCGATATAACCGATGTATTCGGTGCTATTTTTGGTGTATTTTACTGCAACAAAAGTTGCCCCGTTGCTATCGGCTGGCAGTATCGGACTTGCGATTATCCCGATTGTGTCGCCGTAATTCAACTGCCCCAAGCTTGCAACATACGTGTTAGTTGCGACCGCTTGGCTGATTGGCATAACGAAAATTTTGGTCACGCCCGTAACAACTTTTCCCGCCTTGTTGTCGACGAATTCGCTAGCAATTTCGTTAGCGACCGTTTCGCAGTCGGTTTTTAGGATATAACCCAAACTAAAGCCCTCCGAAGTTGCGCTATTATTGTCAAAAACGTAGTAAAATTGCGAATAACTATCATCCAAAAGTATTAATCGCTTGCCGATTTCGTACTCAACGGCAGGGGATAGCAGGCTCGGAAATTGATACAGACGGGCGGTTTTAGTCGTTGAAACGGCGGAAATAACCGTCGTGCTTGCGGGAATATTAGCAAGTCTGACTTTTGGGGCGATTTGTGAGTAATTTGTAACAAAATTCTCGTTATTTGCGTAAATCTCCGTCACAAACACCTCATTTTCGCTTGTTATGTAGTAAATTTTTCCGTTCACGAAGTCGATATCGAAACTAATTGCATTATTAGGGAGCGATGCCGTCGTGGTGTTTGCGGGGTCATCGTTGTATTTAAAAATCGTGTTTTGATTGCCGTAGTAAATGTTGCCCAAATTGTCCGTATTTAGATATGTGATATTGCTTGAAGATGTCCCCGCTTCCGAAATTTCGTGAGTTTCTGTGTCAATTTTGTAGATTTTTGTGCCGATTGAGAAGTAAATCACCGAATTATCTTCCGTCACGCAAAATCCACCGCCCGCCTCGAAACTGAGTTTGGCTTCGTTGTATGTGAGTGTTTCAAAAAGTTCAAGTTGATTTTTGCTATCATTATAATATAGGATATTGTTGCCGAAAATCATATAAGTTATGCCGTCCGCACTGCTTGTCAAAGTTTGTTGAGATAGAACGGCTTGGTCGTTCTCAGAATTTTCGATTTTGTACGAACTTAGACTCTGTTTGCTCGGCGCCGAAGTCGAAGCGTCAACCAAATCGACAAAAAGCGTCGTTGTGGAAACAAAATATTTTTCGCCAAGACTTACAATGTCGTACGGCTGAGTTTTCGTTTTGTCGTCAGTGCTGTCGGTGTTGTGAATAATCGTGTCGGCGGTGTCGGTATGCTTGATAACTTTTCTGCCGTCCGAATCGATTAGATAAACTGCGTTGTCAAAATAGCGCACACGAGTGAATTTCCCAACAGTGTAATTCTCAATAGCAATCTTAATTTGCGTGGTGTTCTTGAGTTCGTAGGCGGGGAGTTCTGCAAGCAAAATCGGTGCAATCAAGCAACTTAGCAAAATCATAATTCCGCCACACAAACTGATTATAAAACCTAAATAAACTCTTTTCTTCATACGTAACTCCTACCACTATAATTATATCATATTGTAAGGCAATTTAAAAATATTTTTGCGAATTTCTTTAAAATTCTTTATTTCGACAGTTAATGTCGTAAATTTATAATTATACTATGCTCATATGTTCGAAAATACGACAAAAAAGTCACAAAAAGGTGTTTTTGTAACATAAAATTCAAAAATATTACAAAAATTTGCAAAAAAGTTGTCTCAAAGTGTTGACAATGCGAAAAAGTTGTAATATATTTGATTTCGGAAAAGGGCAAAGAACTTTTTCGGGCAAATAAAAATAGGGGGCGCAAATGAAAAAATTAGTATGGGCTAAGACGCTATTAGAATCTTACAGGTATCTATCTAGGGTGATTAAAAGCTTGGATAGATTGGTGGTGGAGCGGAGTGCAAAAAGTCACTCGGCGGGCTGGTACGGAATGACTACGATGGAACAGATGGAGCAAATTATTGACTTGATTTTGCGTAAAAAACGACTGCAGACTGTCAAGATGCTGATTGAAGAATCGCTCAAAAATATGGAGCGAAATTCGGCGAGAGTGCTAGTAAAATTTTTTATGGAAAACGTCGATTTGGAGGATTTGGCGGAGGAGTATGGTGTCACAAAACGAACGATGAATCGCAGGCTAAATTCTATGGCGCTTGACGTAATTGACAAGATTCGTGACTTGGGTTACGGGCTAGATAAGATAGAAATTTTGCTAGAAAACGAGGGCTGGATAATTGGAATTTTCAATAAATATGCAAGTCGATTTTCGGGCGAAAATGAGGTTAAACCACTGCTGTTGCCTTCGCTTCCGAGGATGGAAAGATTGTTTTGGCAATATTGCAAATGAGTGCTTGAAACGGGGGTGCATAGTACCTGCATAGTATGTGCATAGTACCTGCATAGTACCGTAAAATCGGCGTTTTTTGGGGGCAAAATCTTAAAAATCGAAGTCATTTACATCGGTTTTGTCGGGTAGTGAAATTTGGTTAAGCGACTTGATTTGACGTTTCGCTTGGGTGGAGCGATTGCGTTTTGGCTTGATAATTAGTAACAAAATTATGACCGCTGGAATAGTAAGCAGAAGTATGAGAAGCAAGTTGTTTGTGCTACTAAGTTCGGGGGCGAGAATGTTGGCGCTCGTTTGAATTGTCGGCTCGAGTTGGACGACTTCGGTGTTCATTTCAAATGGTGTAAGAGCGGTCGTTAGCGAAGCGTGAACGTAACCGATTTTTGTGCCTCCGCCGCTTTCGACGAACTTGCACAAGTACCAAATTCCGTCGTCGCTAACGTTGATTTTTTGACCCGTTGTTGAACCGATATAGACAATGTCGGTTGTGCCGTACGGGATACTTGTTAGGTATTCCGATTCGGTGGTCGGCTCAGCCCAAACGGTTGCGTTGGCGGTCTTGAGTAAGGCAAAAGTTTGCAAGCTAAAAGGTGTGGTTGGGGTAGAGTAAACGGGGGTGAGCGAATCGCTTTTGACCGCTCCCGAAATTCCCAAATACGTCACTGAAATGAACCCGTCAGCGAGTGTTTTTACGGGCTTGACGAAGTAGGTTGCTGGCAAGTTGCAAATCGCTGTTTCGGTTACAGTTTCGTCCTCGGAAATTTGGTACAAAATCGTATTTTCGGCAGTAATTCTGTAAAAAACAGGGTCGGTTGAGCTTGCAAACGCAGGGGTCGGGCTTGCGATAAAAATTGCCAACAAAATGAATAAATATGCAGTATAAATGTATAAATATTTACGCATCAAAAAATCTCCTTATAAAATTATAGCAAAACAGTAATTGATTTCAATATGCAATTATTGTTTTTTTTACGAGTTTTATACAAAAGTTAAACGAATTTTAAGAAAAAAACGAAAAGGTGAAGTATGGATTTGCGAAAAGCGATTTGTGAGTTGGAGCAAGTTGATTTGGAAATCAAACGGCGAAAGCGGTGCAATAAACTTGCTGAATATAATACGGGCAAAAAAGTCCACTTAAAGCAGTTGGCTTTTCACAAATGCACAAAACGAAATCGCTGGGTTTTTGGAGGAAATCGAAGTGGCAAGTCGCAGTGCGGTGCGGTGGAAGTTGTTTGGCTTGCGAGAGGGAATCATCCGTATAAGCAAAACAAGTCGAGTACGGACGGCTGGGTGGTTAGTTTGAGCCAACAAGTTCAGCGAGATGTGGCGCAACAGAAAATTTTGTACTATCTCAACCCCGACTGGATTGTGGACATTGTGATGTTGAGCGGGCGCAAAGATTCCGCAAGCAACGGGGTAATTGACTACATTTTGGTGCGTAATGTTTCGGGCGAAATTAGTAAAATCGGGTTCAAAACTTGCGACCAAGGGCGTGAAAAATTTCAGGGAACGAGTCTTGATTATGTGTGGTTTGATGAAGAACCGCCGTTTGATATCTATTTGGAGTGTCGAATGCGTGTTTTGGACAAAGTTGGCGAAATTTTCGGCACGATGACACCGTTGAAGGGTTTGACTTGGGTTTATAACCACATTTATTTGAACGAAAGTGGCGACCCTGAAATTTGGTACGAAGAAATTGAGTGGGCGGACAATCCGTTTTTGGACGAAAAAGAAATTGCTTCGATGTCGCAAATTCTGTCGCCTGATGATTTGGAAAGTCGTCGTTACGGAAAATTTGCGAGCTACGGCGGTATGGTTTACAGCGAATTTCAAGAAAATTTGCATGTAATTGAGCCTTTTAACGTCCCGCCCGAGTGGTTTGACAAAATTAGCATTGATCCAGGTCTGCATAATCCGTTAAGTTGTCACTGGTATGCTGTTGACTATGACGGGAATATTTACGTAATTGCGGAACATTACGAAGCTGGCAAAACTTTGGAGTATCACGCCTCAAAAATCATAGAAAAATGCGAAAAATTGGGGTGGAAGAAGGGTTTTAACGGCAAATATGAGTGCTTAATCGACTCGGCGGCGAATCAAAAGACACTTTCAGGGACGAAAAGCGTGGCGGAATTGTTCCTTGATTACGGAATTAACGTCAATACTTCGGTTAACAAGGACTTGCTGTCTGGAATTTCTCGGGTTAAAAGCTATTTGTTGAACGTAAATCACGAAACGAAGCTGTATATTTTCAAAAATTGCGTGAATATGATACGAGAAATCAAGGGGTATTGGTGGGGAAATGAAGATGCGCCAGTGAAAAAAGACGATCACGCAATGGACGATTTGCGTTATTACATAATGTCCCGCCCTGAAAATGCGGTGCAAAAATCTCCACCGCTAAATGCGGTTCAGTTGCATAAACAAAAATTGATGAACAGGGTGCGACAACAAAATTTACACAGGAGGTGGTACGGTGATTGACGAAAAAGATGCTGAAAAACTGACTAAATCGCTATTAAAAAAGGCGATTGGCTATACGGTTGACGAAGTCGTTGAGGAGTATGTAAACAGCGAAAATGCGGAAAATTTGCACTTAATTAAGCGAAAAATCACAAAAAAACACATTCCGCCCGACATTTCTGCGGTAAAAACGCTCTTGGAAACGACGGAAGACAATTTTGAAAAATATCGAAAAATGAGTGATGAAGAATTGCTGAAAAAACGAGACGAGTTGCTAAAACAAATCTCAAAAGGAGGGAGCGGATGAAGGTATTTTTAACAAATAAGCGAGTTAAATGTACTGGGAAGGTCGACTGCAAAAATGAAATTTACTGCAATATCAAATTCAGCAAAGCGAGTATAAATTTGTGCAGGTCGTGTGCGGTGGAGTTGTACGAAAAGTTAGCCCAGTCGCTTGTGCCGAAATCGGTAAAAAGTAAATTTTATATGCAAAAATAACGAAAAAGTGAGGTTTTTATGCAAAAAAATCAAAAAATTGAGCAAAAAAGTAAATCTTCCAAGCAAAAAGAGTTGGTTGCTGAAATTAAGAAAGATTTCGAAAGGCGTCAAGAAGAACGCAAGCCGTTCGATGCGCAGTGGCAACTTAATATGAATTTTGTGATGGGAAATCAGTACTGCGGAATCGGGCTAAATGACACTTTGGACGATTTCGACAAGCAGTACTTTTGGCAAGAGCGTGAAGTTTATAATCATTTGGCGCCGTTGGTTGAGACGAGGCTATCGAAATTGGCAAAAGTTCGTCCGACGATGACGGTTTTGCCCGCAAGTGCGGACGCTGACGATATAAATAACGCTCATATTTGCAAAAATATACTAAAAGCGGTCGCTGACAAGCTGGAATTGAGCGAACTTGTGGCGCAAGCGACTCGCTGGAGTGAGATTTGCGGTACGTCTTTCTACAAAATTATTTGGAACGATTCCGCAGGCTCTGTCGTTGGGCTAACGACTTTAGGGCAGAAAATTTACGAGGGCGATGTGGACATTATGGTTTGTTCGCCGTTCGAAATTTACCCCGATAGTAACACCGCAGAATCTCTCAGTGACTGCCAAAGTGTCATTCACGCACGTGCTTATGACGTTCGAACTATCAAAAAACACTGGGGTGTGGACATAAAAGGCGAGGATATTGACACCTATAATTTGCAAAATTCGCAAGTTGCGGGCGGTTTGGGGTACACCTCTCGGTCGGCAAAAGTGTCAAAAACGGTCAAACACAATCACGCAATGGTGATTGAGCGGTACGAAATGCCGAATAATGAGTTCCCAAATGGGCGCTTGGTGATAATTGCGGGCGATGAATTGGTTTATGACGGAGATTTGCCATATTTGAATTTGCAAAACGGCGAAAGAGGTTTCCCGTTTGTTCGCCAAATCAGTACTGGTCAGCCGTCGTTGTTTTGGGGAACGAGTATAGTTGAGCGCTGTATTCCTATTCAAAGAGCATATAATGCGGTAAAAAATCGCAAACACGAGTTTATGAACAGGCTTTCTATGGGTGTTATGAGTGTGGAGGACGGCTCTGTCGATGTGGATAATTTGGAGGAAGAGGGCTTGAGTCCTGGCAAAGTCCTGATTTATAGACAAGGTTCTCGAGCTCCTCAAATGCTCACGAGTTCGAGTTTGCCGGTCGATTTTCGTGAAGAAGAAGAGAATTTGATATCAGAATTCCTTAATATTAGTGGTGTAAACGACCTTTTTGGCACAAATGCCGCCGCTTTGACTCAAATGAGTGGTGTCGCCCTGCAACTTTTGATTGAACAAGAGGATATGCGTGTGTCGGCGAGTGGCGAGTATATCAAATTTGCTCTAAAGGAAATCGGTCGCCAGATTTTGAGAATTTATAAGCAGTTCATTACGACGCAAAGAATCAACAAAATTATCGGTGAAAACGGCTCAAGTGAGCTTTTTTACTGGGACGGAAGCGAAATTACTAGCGATGACGTTACTTTTGAAACGGAAAGCGAACTTGGTGAAACTGTGGCGCAAAAGCGCAGTATGGTGTTTGATTTGTACAACGCAGGGCTTCTGCACGACGAAAATGGGAAAATGTCTAACGCTATGCGCATAAAAGTTATGGAAATGTTGGGGCTTGGAATTTGGGAAAACGCTATGGACAACAATTCTCTGCAAGTCGAAAAAGCAAAACGAGAAAATATTGAATTTGCTGAGGGCAAAGAGCCTGAAGTTCTTGAAATTCACGACCACGATTTGCATATAAATTCGCATATTGCATTTATGCTTGGTGCCGATTTTGAGAAATTAACAGCAAAGAAAAAGGATATTCGTGAAAAACTTTTGCAACACATTAGAAAGCACAAACAATTTAAAAGACTTACCATTAAAGCGGATAGCCAAATGCTCCAAGAGGTAAGCAAATAATCAAATTTGCTCGTCAGCAAACAAAAATCTTTAAGGAGTTTTTATGCAAAATAATGATTTTTATACAGAACCAGCAAGTGAAGAAAATGGACAACAGGAAGAGGTTGACTTGGGTACTTTTAAGTCAGTAAAAACCTTAAAAGAAGCTTACGATTGTTTAAGAAAAGCGTTTACTCAAAACGCAATGAAGCTAGCGGAATACAAGAAAAATGAAAGCAAAAGTGAAGAAAGTGAAATTTCTGACGCAACTGAAAACTCTTCAAGAATTGATGAAAATAGTGAAAAAACTATAAAAAATGATGAAAAAACAGCAAATTTCACTCAAAACAGTGAAACTTTGGAAAATTTGGGAATTAAAGAAACTGCTATTGAGTCAGACAAGGTGGAAGCCACCCCTGACTTGAATATGGAAAAAGTGGACAAAGATTTCTCTCCCACTTTGACTCGCTTTGAGGGTGAGGATTGGCAAAAGAAAATACAAGATTTCTTTGCCGAAAATGAAGATGCGAGGCAATACGCAAAGGAAATTGGTTGCATAATTATGCAAAATGAAAACGTTCGTAATAGTGCTGACCCTTTGGATAAAGCGTGGATTAAAGTGTTGAAAAATAATTCCACAACTGCTATAGATGATACCAAATTAGAGCAGTATGTTTTGCAAAATGACGCATTAAAACAAAAAGTTATTGAGCAATATTTAAAGGAATTACAACACAAAAAGTCTGCTCCCAAAGTAATTTCGGAGCGTGGCGGAACGCAAATGAATGCTACAAAAACTCCTCACGCACTCAGTATGGCGGAAGCCAAGGAATTGGCAAAAAAGATTATGATTAAATAGGAGAAAATTATGATTAGTTTAACAACTGCTCAAAATGCACTGAAAAATGTGTATTTGGACGTCGTAAGTGAACAGCTGAATTTTCATGTTGACCCGATTTTTGCAATGATTAAGCAAAGTTCGGCTGATGTTTACGGCAAAAACATTATCAAACTTGTGCCATATGGAATAAATGGCGGTGTTGGTTCGGGAACGGAAGATGGCGCTTTGCCACCTTGCAAAGAGACTCATTATGTGAATTTTTCATCAACACTTAAGAATTTATTCGGTACGATTGAAATTACTGACAAGGCTATTCGTGCTTCGGAAAACGACGAGGGCGCTTTTGTGAATTTACTGTCTGCGGAGATGGAAAGTCTGCTTTCTGCAAGCAAATTCAACCTAGAGCGTATGTTTTACGGCGATTCTACGGGTTCTTTGGCAAATATTACCGAAATTAGCAACGCTTCTAAATATTTTGTGGCGGACAATGTTGCGCCTTTCGAGACGGGAATGTTGCTTGATTTTTACAATAACGGGGTACTTGACGCAAATATGACGGGTGTTCGGGTGGTGACTGTGGATCGCACGAACAAAAAAGTTGTACTTGACAAGGTTTCCACGAATTTTACGACTGCAAATTTGAGCAAATACAAATGCTATGTTCAAGGTAGTAAAGACAACGAATTGACGGGTTTGGGCGAGATTTTCGGCTCAAGTACCACACTTTACGGGCTAAATCGTGCTGATTATAAGGCTTTAATGCCATATTCGGCCACTCAGGGCGCTAGTACGACTTTGAGCGAAAGCTTTATTCAAGAGTGTTTGGATGATGTCGAATTGTGTTCGGGCTATCAACCTCAAATTATGGTTGCGTCGCCTGACGCTTATTACTCTTTAGTAAAATTGATTATGTCTTACACGAAAAATGTGGAGGCGGTGAACCTAAAATGCGGTGTTACAAGTGTCGCTTATAATGGAATTCCGCTCACACGCAATAAATATGTCAGCCCTAAAACCGTTTTAATGTTGAATCCTGACTTGTTTACGCTTCACCAATTGTGCGATTGGGAGTGGCTAACAAGCAATAATGGTGCAATTCTGACGCAAAAAGAGGGTTATCCTACATATTCGGCAACTTTGGTAAAATATGCGGACCTAATTTGTAATCGCCCTAACGCACAGGGTAAGATTACTTTGGTCTAAGAGGGGGTAATTATATGATTTCATTAAAAACAGCGGACAGCGCTCTCAAAAATGTGTATTTGGAAGTGCTAAAGAACCAGTTTGACTACAATGTTGACCCATTTTTTAGTCAAATTGAGAAAACAAGCAACGATATTTCGGGCGGAACGGTTTGCAAAATAGTTTCGCCAGGTGTAAATGGCGGAATTGGTGCTGGTGCTGAAACTGGCAGTTTGCCGTCTGCGGTTGGGGCAAGTTATGTGAAACTTACCGCTCCGCTTAAGAATTTGTATGCGCAAATCGAGATTTCAGACAAGGCTTTGCGTGCTTCAGCAAACGATTCGGGTGCTTTTGTGAACCTTTTGAATGCTGAAATGGATAATTTGATAGAATCGAGCAAGTTCAATATGCGTCGAATGATTTACGGCGACGGCTCAACAAGTATGGGCGAAGTTTTGGATTATACTTTAAACAGTCCTACATATAAAGTGGAAAATATTGAAAGATATATCGTCGGAATGCGAGTAAACGGCACAATTGACGCTCTAACTGTGACAAATATGAACGATTTGGATGTTTTGGACGTCGATTATGTGAACAGCAAAATAACTGTGGAAAGCAGGGGAGTTCTGACTTCTGATGTTGAAGACGACGAGGTTTTTGAAATTTGTTTAACCAACAATTACCACCCAATTACTGGTATTGGCAAGCATTTTTCGGTGAAAAACGGCACAATTTTTGGTATTGCAAAGGAAGAAAATGAATTTATGATGCCAAATTGGGTCAGCGTTGCTAGTTCAAAATTTGATTACATTTCGCTTTTGCAAGCGATTGATATGACAAGAATGGACAAGGGTGCTAACACTGATTTTATCGTAACCAGCTTCGATTTTCGCCGTACAGTGCAAAAATTGCTGAAAAATAACGCAATTAACTGCGATTTGCAGGTGTTGGAGGGTGGCTTCCGCACGTTGAGTATTGACGGCGTTCCTCTATATGCTAATAGATTTATACCAGAGAGGACGGCTTATTTGCTTGATTCAAGTTCGTTTGCGTTACATCAATTATGTGATTGGTCGTGGTTGACAAACGATAAAGGCGAAATTTTACGACAAAAAGAGGGTTATGCGGCACATAATGCGACTTTGGTTAAATATTGCGAGCTAATTCCTAACAAAATGAGTTCTAACACAAAAATTTTGTTAACTCAATAACAAAAAGTGAGGTTTTTATGGCGTTAATCAAGATTTTTAGCGATGTTTTTGATATCGCTCAGCGAGTAAAAGAGATAGATTCGGGCTATTTTATTGTTTATAATACAAAAAAACACAGGTATGAAGTGCATAATAGTCACCAATTCGGGTCAACTTTCTGTATAGTTTGCGATAGCGGGTTGAATAGCACTGTAATTACAAAGTTAAGAAAGTCAAAAATCGAGAACATAGACAAGATTTTGCGTGAAATTGATGAAAATAACGCAAAAAATGAGCAAAATGTAGCAAAAAAGCTGAAAAATGAGGCTTCTTTTAAGCTAAAGGAAATGTTTGATTACGCAAAGAAACGGGAGTCCGATAGTGATTTTAGCGAAAGTTATAAGACTATTTGGGCGTAAATAGGAGGTTAATAAATGACTGTTTTAGATGTTGTAAAATTGGTTGCGCAATATATTGGTGATGCAGATTTGCTGTCAACGACGACACTTGGCGGGCAAACGTCACCGACTGAACAGCAAACAAGCAAAATAAACACGTTAGTTAGTTGTGTTAATGATACTGTGCAAAATTTGGCGATTATGTATTTCCCACTCAAAAAAGAGGAAGTTGTGACCAGTTCAAACGGTTCGTATTCGTTTACTCTATTTTCAAAGCCGTTGCTTGATATTCTCAAAATTGTGGACAATCGGCTTAAATTTTCGGTAGATTATGCTATGTTTCCTGATTATTTTGAGTCAAAAGCGGGCAGTTTGTTCGTTTCATACACATATTTGCCGAGCGAAGTTAGTTCGATGTCCTCAAAATTAGAGGTTGTGGAGAATAAAGTTACTGCCAGGATGATTGCGTTGGGTGTTGCGAGTAGATATTTTTTGATTGTTGGAATGTATCAAGACGCAAACAACTGGAACGAAATGTTTGAGCGTGCGATTTTGGTGGCTCAAAGAAGAAAAGACAACATAGTTCTCAAAAAGAGAAGGTGGTTATAGGTGTTTTATAAGCAAAAAATACCTCAAAATACCAAATCTAACGTGAAAATTCAGCTAACTGACTTTTCGAAAGGAATTAACACACAAATTACACAAAATCTTTTGCCATTGAATTATGCTGTAAATAGTTACAATTTTGACTTCAATAAGCGCAGTTTGGCGACAGGACTTGGGATTAAGGAGTTGTCGATTCCTTATAGTGAGACGCTTTCAAAGTCTTTCGTGCCGTCCGATTCGGTACATCAGCTTTACAGATTTTGGCAATATACGAAATACGACGAAACGTCAGACAGCTATATTCCGTTGCTAATGTTGTATGGCGATGACGAATTTTTGTATTATGCGAGGCTAAAAACTAGCCAAACGAACTTCAATTTGCTAAATGTGACATTTCCGGATATTCCGAACGGTCTTAACTATAGAACGGACGACGGCGACTGCTTTTATGCGTGCGGTGATAGTAAAATTGTGAAATTTTCGGCTTCGACGACGGAAACTTTCAGTGATAGCGTACCTAGAATTACCTCAATAGCGCTTCACGCAGGCAGACTTTTTGCTACAGTTAACGGCGACCAAAATGTTGTTTGGTTTAGTGATGACCTTGACCCAACTAACTGGAAAGTTAGCAGTTTTGAGGGCGGTTACATCGAATTAACGGGCGAAAGGGGAGTTTGCAAAAAGGTTATTGAAGCAAATAATTTGCTTTACGTGATTCGGGAGTACGGTATCAGTAAAATTTCTGGCTGGGGCTTGCAGGACGATTTTGTTGTCAAAAATATGTATTTAACGACGGGAAAATTGTATCACGAAACTGCAAGATTATGCGGTCGAATTGTGATAATGCTTTGTACCGACGGACTGTATTATTTCGACGGAAGCAGTATGAATAAGATAAATTTGGGCATTGAAGAAATGTTTGCTGGAGTCGACAATAGCAGTGCTTTTGGGGCTTTTTTGGACGGAAAATACTATTTAGCGTGCAAAATGAACTATAATGACGGGGTTTTTGTGGGGTGTGAGAGCAATTCTTATGTAAATAACACCTTGCTAGAACTCGACCTCAACACCTTCGATATCAACATTTTGCGGGGCGTTGATGTGGTTTATATGGACGGTATAAGATTTAATAATTATACAAAATTAGGTATAATATTAAACGGCACAAACGGGAATAAATTATATGAATTGACGCACACTGGCGAAGTGAACGGAGTGGCAACGTCGAAATATTGGTGTTCACCGCTGACGGATATGGGGTATCCAAATTATCGCAAGGCGATTAAGAGTTTGACGATAAATACAAAGACGGATATAACTGTGATTTTTGATGCTGACGGCAAGAAGTATAGTTTCGCTGTCAAGGGAAGTGATGTTCCGTCGAAAATTCCGATTAATATTTTTTGCTCAAAATTCAGCGTGGCATTTTCTTGTGCGACAAAAGCGTGTGAAATTTCCGACCCGCTAATTCAAGTTGCGTTGGTGTAGGTAGTATATGGATTATATATTAAATGATTTGATTGATAGGGTTGATATGCTTGAGAATCTGGTGTATCAATTGAAAAAAGATTGTCTAAATATGCCGTTTAGTCAGTTTGTAAAGCAAGATTTAACTCAAACTTTTACAATTTCGGGAGCGAATTCTTTTGAAATTGGGAGCTTGAGCGGTGTAGGTAGTGCTGAAATTTATATTTTATGTAAAATTAGTTGTTCGGTTGAAACTGAGGTGTTCGTCGATATTGGGAATTCTGTGGAGTGTAGCAAGAAAGTTGCTTCGAACAGCCAAAATTCGATATGCACATTTGCAATTAAAACTAGCGATATAGGGAGCGTTAAATTGAGAATTGAAAATAGTTCGATTACGGGGTCTATAAGCGAAATTAGTGTAATTGTGAGCAAAAATGCGACATTTAGTAGTGTTTTTGCATAAAATTGGGTAGTACTATGCACTGCATAGTACCTGCATAGTACTGTTTAAAGGTCGTGAAATATGGTAAAATATAGTAAATTATATGGCAAAATTTTATTAAAACAGAAAAGGTTTGAAATATATTTAAAGAGTAAAGGAGGAAATTATGTCAACGGAAAATATCTTAGATGAAACTATGAAAAATGAACAAAAAATGTCAAAATCCACTGAAAATTTTGATATTGAAGGGATTAAAGTTGCTTTGGAAGGGATTGAAAAGAAGTATGAGGCGGAATATCCGAGCTTGAATCCTGATGAAAGCACTATGCCTCAGTATAAGGATAATTCTTCAAAGAGTTATGAGGAGATTTCACAAGAAGCAAAAGAGGCTTTGAGTGAGTATCAAATGTCAAATATTGGGCAAATTCAGGACGAATATGCTGAAAAAATGCAAGAATTGAACCTAAAAGAGCAAAAAATCAATATGGAATCCGATTATGACACCGAAGATTTGAAAGCTGAAGCGCAGTTGGAGTTGGAGAAAAAGAAAGCCGACCTAATTTCGCAAGGAATTGAACGCAGTAGTATTGCGCAAAATTCCAAGCAGGCAGTAGTTTCGCAATATGACAGCGAGTTAATAAGGGCGATTGAGGAAAAGCAAATAGCGATTTCGGAAATTGAACTCAAACGCTCAATGCTTCAAAACGATATGAACGCCGCTTTGGAGAAATTCGACATCGCTTACGCTTCAAAATTGGAGAGTAAAATTGAGGAACTGTCCAAAAAATACGACGAGGAAATGATTGCGCTTGAAAAGTACAATGCGAAAATTTCTGAACTTCGTAACGCAAGAAATCAAGAGTGGGCGAAGTGGGTGAAGGAAAAAACTTCCGAGATTGATGCCACAAAATCTCGCAAAAAAGTGGAATATTTGGTAGATGTAATCAAAAATTTGTCAAAAGAAGAGGCGCAAGCATTAATGCGTGACCAAGAAATCATCGATTCTTTGGGTGATTATTATCAAATCGTCCTCGATTTTGCAAACCGCAGAAGGTAGTTTATGAACGATTTATTAAAAGACAAACTAAAATCTTATAGCTTTTGGGTGTCGTTAGCAAGTGCGATTTTACTTTTGGTGCAAACCATCGGCAGACCGTTGGGTTTGGTAATTGACGAATCGACTTATATGTCAATTGTAAATAGCGTTTTGGGTGTGTTTGTCGTGCTGGGAATTATTAGTCATCCCGCACAAAATTTGTTAAAAACTAGCACAACACAACATGAAGAAATTACTGAAGATGAGAAAACAAATTCAAAAGATGAAAATGCTAAAAATGATGACTATGTTGCAAAAAATAGCGGGAATACTGCAGAAAATTGCGGGATAGTCGCAAAAAATTGCACTTCATCATCCGAAAATGAGGGGCTAGTGATAGATTCTAAAAGCGGTTGCGATGGCGGTGAAATTGATACTTCTAATAATGAGAATAGCGACTTAAAAGACTTGTCGAGCGAACGAATTCAGCAAGCAAAACAAGATTTTATCAACTTATATAAGTAGTTGAATTGAGGGGGCACGCCCCCTCTTTTTTATGCAAAAATTATACATAAAAACCAGCACACAAAAGCACTAATTATTGCTTGTGAAAATTTTTGCAACATATAAAATCGGGGGTTAATATTGCAGTTTTGTAGAAAGGTTAAAGCTTGCAGTTGAATACTGATTCCGCCCCAAGAAATTAGCCCGCAAATTAGCGGTGCGACGGTTTGAATTGGTAACGAAATTGTTGATAAATCCTTGCAACCACGAGTAATTTCGACGATTCCGTTAGTAATTCCTGTGCCGACATTTGCACTACAACCGAACACCCCAGCAAGACTGTTTATACAGTTTGCAACTACGGTAAGAACCCCGATACTATTGAGCATATCAATCAAAATATTTGCAATGACGATATATCCGCCGACTATCAAAATTGAAATAATTGAATCGTACAAAGTGGATGAAATTGAGGTATTTAAGCTTGGAGAATTTTGTATATTTATGCAATTTTTCTGCTTGTGGTGATAGTTGCGATAAAGCAATCCGTTTAGCAATGCACCAACTAGATGGGCGACGAGTAGGATTATCCCGATTGTGTGATTGTAGAGCATTCCAACCCCGACCGCACCGATAATAAAAAGCGGGCCTGATGTGGAGGCGAAAGCGTTAATTCGCACGACTTCATCCTTATCAAAAATGCCTTTTTGATATAAATCGCTCGTAATTTTTGCCCCGACAGGATAACCCGAAATTATGCTAATTAAGTAGATTACACCGCTTGAACCTGATGTATGGAACGTTTTTTGCATAATTTTTGATAGTTTTTTGCCTAAAATGTCTAGCACTTGCAATTTTGTAAGCAACCCGCTAAAAAAGAAAAAAGGGAATAAAGCGGGCAGAACGGACAGTCCCCAAATACTAATGCCGTTTAAACAAGATTGCATATATTTGTCGGGATTTATGGCAAGCATACACATTACAAAAATTGCGATAATGCTTAAAAATACACCGCTTTTGTCGTGAATTTTTGCAAATTTCATAGTTTAATATATGTTTGATTATGGTTTTTTATGAAAAAAATATGATTGTTTGATTATTTATTTTTACGAATTTTATACAGTCAAAATATTTTACTTAATGCTTTTAATCAAAAAAGATAGTCAAAAAACGGGTTTTTGGCTTAAAAATGTAATTTTATGCAAAAAAATGATAAAAATATGCACTTTTTTATAAAAATATATTGACAAATTTTAATTTTGTGGTATAATATAACTATAAGAAAGTGATGGGGGTATTTTATGGCAAATCGTATGGATTATAAGGAAATGTTGAATAACGCAAGAAATTCGGGGCTTGACAAAACTTCAGGAAAGGGGGCAGGCTCTAAAACAAAAAGTTTCAAGCAATATGATAACGGCTTGGCAATTTTGAGTAGATTGGGGCGCTCTTTTATCAATGCTGGTGGTTTTGTTTATGGCGGTGCAAAAAAAGTTTACAAAAAAGCAAGTCAAAATCGTACTGAGGCAAAAAGTTACAAGCAGTCTAAAAAGCAAATAGGTGGGCGTACTGTTAGTTTTGTGTCAAAGCAGGCGGGCAAGCTTTTGAAGAAAGAAACATACGCAAATATGGTTAATTATGCGAAAAACATCAATTTTACTAAGATTATTCCGTCAAGAAACGTTGTTAAAGGGTGGAACAACACTCAATTTCAAAAACTTGACAAACGTGCTTTAGCTAAAATTGATTATGGAACCAAAACTAAAACTAAAAAAGAAAAAGAGAAAGAAAAAAGGCAAAATGGCTTGAGCGAGAAAATTTATCACGCTCTTGGTTCGGCTTACAGACCTAGAAAGCCAATTGTGATTTTGGATAAAAGCCAAACTGCTTATCCTATAGGCAGATTTAGTTATAATTCTTTGGGTGATGGTTATTCTTGGGGAGGGATGACTTTCCCTCGTGATGAGTTTAAAATATATATTGAAGACAGTTTGACAAGTGCTGAAACTTTAAAAAAGATTGAACGAATTCGCAAATTTGGGGTTGATACCGATCCTTATACTGCGTATGCTGACCTTGTTGCTAGGCGTGAAGCGGAAAGAGAGGCAAAAGCTAAGAAAGACGCCAAAAAAGCTGAAAAAAATGACAAAAAAGCCTCAAAAACCGGTAAAAAGGTCGCAAAAGTCAAGAAAACTAACAGCGCTCGCAAATACAATCCTTGGATTAGTGCGGTAAAAAGAGTCGCTCCATTTGGTTTGGCAGCGTTACCAAGCGGTTTAGCTCTTGGGTTCACTCTTAGCAATGCTCAAGGGCTAACCAACAAGTTTAATTACATTCAAGCTCGGATTGCTGATGAGGAGGCGACTAATATTGCTAGAGAAAATTTCTTGCAGGAAATGGGTAATATTAATGCAAGTCAGTGGATTGATGCTCAAGAAGTTGCGAGTCCTCTCGCTGAAAAGGTAAAGGAGCAGTACTTAATAAATTATCCGAACGACTTGGACGGTGCGCAAGCAGTTTATGACCAAGCGTATGCTAATAGTATGGCGAGTAGTTTGGGGCTTTCTCCTGAAAATTATGAGTTGTTCACCGAATTGCATGCACCACTTGCTGAAAAATGTTCTGAGAATATTGGCGAATTGATTAACGAGGGCTGGCGTTCTTTGGGTTATGAGAGTATGTCTGATGCTATAGAAAAGAATCAGGATTTGCTAGAAAGAGCATTAAATGGTGATACTGAGGCTAACGAAACTTGGAATAATATGGTAAAAGAAGCGTCTGCCTATTATCTTGATCAGGAAATATTCGATAAAATTAAAGATCAAGCAAGTGAATTTGCTATAGAAAACATATTTGAGACAGGGAATTATACTGATATTTCTGTTGGCGAATATCTTTCGGCACACCCAGAAGCTGGAGTTTTGGGCGTCGTTGGAGCTCTTGGTGTAGGTGTAGCTACTTACGGCGTAAGTCGTTATCTCATCAATCACTCAAGCAAAAAAGACGGTGCGGAAACTACGGCGGAAGAAACGCATTCGTTATAATTTGAGTGTAATTTTACTAAAAAATAGTATAAAAATCGCAAAAAACCAGTTTTTTAGCTGGTTTTTTTGTATTTTTACGGGTTTTGTTGTGGCTTTGCTTGTAAAAATTACTAAAATTTGATAGAATTATGCTTGTGAGGAGCAAGTGATGAGGGAAAATATCAAAAATATCGTAAATTATTGTGTTTTTAGTGCGATTTTGACTATTTTTGCGGTCGCTTTTGTTGTATGTTATAATTTTTATGACTCATTTAAGGGGTGCTATATTGTGCCAGGCAGTTCAATCGAGTTGAATGAAGTGACTGACAATACGATTTCTGTTATGACTTACAATATCCGATATGATTTTTGGGCGCAAACCGAAGAAGAAAAGCTAAATTCGTGGAAAAATCGTGCGCCGATTATGTCAAAACTGTTAAACGAGTGCAAGCCGGCTATTATTTGTATGCAAGAAGTCACGCATTCGCAAGAATTTTATATGAAGCGGTTCTTGAAAGGCTACAATGTTGTTGTAAATTATAGAGAAAATGGAATTTCCGCTGAGGGTACGATGATTTTTTATAGGACTGATTTATTTGATTTGGTTAAGAGCGAAACTTTTTGGCTGAGCGAAACCCCCGATGTTGTTAGCAAAAGTTGGGGTTCTACGAATTACAGAACGTGTACTATAAATGTCTTAAAAGATAAACGAACGCAAGCGACTTTTTTGGTGGCGGACACTCATCTTGACACAAAAAGCGATTCTGTAAGACTAAAACAAGTCTGTGTAATTTTGAACAAAATAAAAAGCTATAATTTGCCCACCTTGTTAATGGGGGACTTTAATAGTAGCTATTATTCTGAAACGATTCAAGAAGTAAAAACCTCTTTGTCTGATATTGGTGTGGGGTGGGCGGATGAAAAGGCTGGAACCTATAACGGCTTCCGTTCGGGCGCTATTTCTTATGGCGCAAAAATCGACTGGATATTTAAAACTAATGATAGTTTTGTTGTGAATAAATATGCAGTAATTACTAACAGCTACGACGGAAGATACCCCAGCGACCATTTCCCTATTTATGCAGAACTTATGCAAAATCTGTAATTTAGGTGTAGGTGGTTAGTGAAAATTAATTTTGCGAAAAAATCTAAAAAAATCTAAAAAAATGAATTTGTTTGTGATTTTTTATAATTTTGCGAGCGTTTTTTTAAGTTGATTTTTCTGGTATTTTTTTGCGAATTATTTTAGATATTAATAAATATTAAAAATGTAGAATAAAATCAAGGTTTCGTAGTGATGAATAGATTTGCAAGCGATATTTTAATTATTATAAAAATTAAATAATATGCACTGCGAAAATTTTTGAAATACAGCCTTGTTTTACGCAAAATAACTATCTTTTAAAATTCGTCAAAATACTGCGATAAAATTAGTCAAAAACATTTGCCGAAATCAAATTTTTGCTATATAATATAATATACTTTAATTATGGAGAATTATATTGGGAATTTTTAGCTTTTTTGATTCGGGGTTGAGTGCTGTTGAAATTTTGATTACTTTGGGTGCGTGGGTTATTGCTATTTTGATAGCACTTGTCTTGCGTGAGGTTGTGCGTGGGTGTGTTGCTGTAAAAATGGGGGACAACACCCCGAAAGTGTCGGGACGACTTAGTTTGAACCCAGCGAAACACTTTGACTTGATTGGTTTCTTGTGTATCTTAATTGTCGGTTTCGGTTGGTCTAAAGGTATGCCGATTAACGCAAACAATTTTAGAGATATAAAAAAGGGGCAAATTCTTTGCTCCGTTTCGGGAATCATCACTAACTTTGTGATTTTTATCGTGTTCACATTTTTGTATGTTGTTTGCGCTTTATTCTTTAGTCAGTCGGTATTGATTTTAAAATTTTTGACGCTCATTTGCTATTATACTGCAATGATTAACTTGTTTATCGGCATATTTAACTTGCTACCGATTTATCCTTTGGATATGTTTGGGTTGGTGGAAACGTTCTGCCGTTACGACAATCGCTATGTGAATTTTATGTACCGTTACGGAAGTTTAATCTTGCTAGCAGTCGTAATGGCTTTGGCGTGCTTCCCTGTGCTTACAAACTGGATTTACTACGATGTATTTAAGGGGCTTGCAGGGTTGTTTGGAATGATTTTTAGCTAAATGCAAGGTGGATAAAAAATGGAGAACGAATTTGAAAACAAACAAAACAAGCTTGATTTGGGCGAATTTGAAAGTGTTGCCGACGAGCTTGATTTGAACGGAATTACGCAAGATGATGTGAGCGAAGTCAGTGAAATGGTCTTTTATTTTGAAAATCACGAAGGCCCGCTCGACGTACTTTGGAGGCTAGTCAAGTCCACAAAACTTGACATTAAGGCTGTGAAAATTGCTGACATCACTAGCCAATACCTCGATTACATTCACAATCTTAAGGACATTGATATGGAAAGTATGAGCTGGTTTATTAGGGAAGCGTCGAAGCTTTTGGAAGTTAAATCGAATTCGCTTTTGCCGAAGCCTGAAGCTCAAGACGAGGCGGACGAAGTGGATTTGGAAGAACTTTACAAGCGCCGTATGGAAATGTACCGACTTTTCAAGGAAACGAGCGAAACTTTGGGGGAGCGAGAAAATACTGACCGCTTTTATAAAGAGCCTGAAAAGTCCGCAAACGACTACCGAATTGTGCTGAAAAATATGAATATGCAAAATTTGGTGGACGCTTTCAGCAAGCTTTTGGTGAAAGTTGAACAAAAAAATGCGCCGATTGTGGAACGAAAAGTTCAAAAGGATCGCTTCACTGTGCGGGAGTGCTTCGACAATATTCAGACGAAATTAGACACGAACAAAAAAGTGCGTTTCGACGAACTTTTTGGGGCGGATTTCACTAAAAGCGAGATTATTAACACGTTTTTGGCGCTGTTGGAGTTGCTGAAAATTCAATATGCGAGAGTTTTGCAGGCGGATTTGTTCGGCGAAATTGATATTGAGAAAAAAGAGGGGGAAACAGTAAATGCTGAAGAACTTACCGAGTATAATTGAGGGAATTATGTTTGTCGCTGGCGCAGGCGTTAGCGTGACGGATATTGCGGAAAAATTGGGCGTGACTGAGGACGAAGTTAAAGCGGGCGTGTATGTTTTGCAAAAGAAATACGACGAAACTAGCGGAATTCAAATCATTACTTATAAGGGGAAAATTCAGTTCTGCACCAATCCCGAATTCGCCGACCCAATTAGTCTGGTGCTGAATCCGATTAAAGAGCGGGCGCTGACAAAAACCGCTCTTGAAACTGTGGCAATTATCGCTTATCAGCAACCGATTACTCGGCTTGAAGTTGAAAATATTCGTGGGGTTGGGTGCGATTATGCGATTCAGCTATTGCTTGCGCACAACCTTATTGAAGTCGTTGGGCGGAAAGACGTTATCGGAAAACCGCTACTTTTCGGTACGACGGACGAATTTTTGAAGAGGTTCGAACTGCAGAGCTTGGACGATTTGCCGAAATACGAGGAACTTATGGCGCAAATTAAAGTTCTCAACTCTGGCGCTGACAACGACTCAATCTATAACGAATTCGATATTGACGAGAATGCGGACAGCGAGGGCGAAACTGTTATTGCGGACGGAGAAACGGAAGCCGAAGCGTCGGAAAAATGTGTTGCTTGCGGTTAAGTAGGGGCGGGGGCTTGGTGCATACGCTGAAAGCGTATGCCGTCCTGCTTCGCAGGACGGGGTGCGTTCGGCACGAACGCACGCACCAAGCCCCCCGTGTCCTTCGAAGTGACATTGTTGTTGTTTTGGTAAAATTCTAGACAGTTGCGTATTTTTGCCTGCCTAGAATTTTTTATTTACGCTTCTTTTGTTTGTAAATTCCTCAAAATATTTGTCGTAAAAATACTTAAAATTACTAAATAAAAAAATTTAAAAAAATTAAAAATTTTTTAAAAAACTTGTCGAAATCGCTTGACAATATATATATATATATATAATTGATATGAGGCTTTTAAAAAAGGAGATAAAAAAAATGACAAAAGCTATTAAACAAACAATTTTGGCGTTATTTGCGGTTTTGTTGTTTGTGTCGTGTGCGTTTATGTTTTCGGCTTGTGGTAAGGACGACAACAAATCTTCAAAGGACAACACTTCAACAACTGATGTTCAGTTGACAAATGAGCAGTGTGCGACTGCTTGTACTGCGGTATCGACAATGTTAAAGGAGCAGTACAACAAAGGTGCTTCAAGCGAGAGTTCTTCAGAGACAAAAACTGCTGACACACTTTCGCTAGTTCCAGATAGTAAGTTGGGTAATATTGATACTGTTGATTATAGTGGTGTGGGGAGATTCCTCGCTTTTGGTATTTCAAGTGCTGCGTTTGATTCTTCGGTTTTGGTGTGTAGGGGTGAATACGCAAGAAACACTGTTGTTGAGGGAGACATAAAAGTTATCAACGACACGAGTGCTAAGGCGAAGCTTACAATTGTAGGTCTCAATAGCATTATCAAGGGTGAATGTGTTGTTACTGTGATGGGTAAGGAGAGCTACGCTTACTATGTAAACTACTCAGTTAGGTATGACTTCACAAAGGGAAGTCTTGAAGAATATGAATTGTATGTGTTTGACAACAATGCTGAAAGTCGTGGCGAATTGTTGTATGTTGTAAATTACGACAAGACAAAAGGTATGCGTGGGTACATAGAATCTTCAGCAACAAATGACAATAATCCTCAAACTTCGATTACAACAACAGCAAAAACATCTGCTTCTACTTTCTACGCAAAGACGGCTGTAAAATCTGACTACGACTTTACGGAATGCTTTGAGAGATATTTGTCTTCAACTTCCTCATCTCAAGCGGTTGCTTAGATTATTAAATTGCAAAAAGGCGGTGCATTGCCGTCTTTTTTTGTTTTTATGGCGGTTTTGAGCGGTGATAGATGTTTGTTAATTTTTAATTAATCAAAAAATTGGGAAAAGTGTGAATTCTTAGGTTTTTTAATAATAATTTGGTAAAAAATCTGAATTTGGGTATTGAAAAAGTGGGGAAACTGTGTTATAATTGAGTGTATGAATTCATTAGAGGGGAGCAAAAAATGTTTTACAAAAAAGATAACGTGGGTTTGTTCGAGGCGATTTGCGACGAGTTGGGGCTAGATGCGGATAAACAAGTTATGTTGGCGAAATCAAAATTGGATGAAGTAACTAAGCTTGAAATTAATCACGACACTTGCGACAAACTTGGTGTAGATTCAAGTAAATTGACCGTATTGCCAAAGGTTAGTTCGAAAAAGAAAATCAACGTGCAAAGTTTGAAAGGTATCGAGCAGTTAGCTAATTTGCAATATTTTGCGATTTTTGGCGATAATTTGCAAAAATATGCTTATTTGCCGAAAGAAGAGGTCACGAGTGAGCTTGTTGAGAAGTGCGAAAAGTATAGAGATTATAATCAAGTTACAGATTATTCGCCTTTGCGGAATTGCCCGAAATTACAGCAAGTAGTTTTGTTTGAGCAACACAAAGCGGAATTTGTCGACCTTGGGAATTGTGCGGGACTTGTTGACGTGCGATTTTTAAATTGTGGTAATTTAAAGACGGTTTCGGGGCTAAACGATTCGGCTAAAACGGGTACGCTAAAGCGGGTATATTTTGACGGCTGTGACAATTTGCAGTGTATGTTGGACGAAAAAGAATTTTTTGTAAGTTTGAGGTCGCAACCTGAGTTGTTTTGTTCTTTGCCACCGTCTTATGCGATTAGTTTGTTAAAAAGAGATTCAAAATTTGCGGGAATCTTGATAAAATCTTCACAGCAAATTGAATTCTTGGATTCGTTTGCTTTGCGGGGGCTTTCGGCAGAGCAGATGGTGTTGGCTTATGACAAGCTTAAAAAGATTGAAAATGAAATGTGTGCTTTTGATGAATCTCCAAAGCAACAGTTTGTGAGTTTTTATAGATTTTTTTGCGATACAAAAGAGCGGTATCCTATAAAATCTTGCGATGATGAGACGGCGGAGCAGAGAGAAATTCGAGAGAGTGTCGAAGCAAGAGTGTCGAAGCAAAAGATTTACGAATCGTGTATTGCGCTATTATTGGGGAATTACGGCAACGAATTAGGTTGCGCTGGGACGCTGAATTTGTGCGGACAATATTTGGGTGTTGCGCTTGAAACGTATTTGGGGAAAAGTTGCGACGACGAAAAAAACGTTGCGGTTTCTCGATTGAAATATGAGCCTTGGAGCAACGAGAAGCCTAACGCTACGTATTTTGATTTGTTTAGAGATTTGGGTAGTGAGCAGTCGGAATATTTTGATTTAACCCACGAGCAATTAGTCGCAAAGGGGAATTTTGAGCCTTTATCAGTAAATGATTCGGGCGACTATGCAAGCGAAGATATTCAAGGTATAATAAAGGATATGGGCTATTTGGTCACATCAGCATATAATAAAACGCTTATAAATAAGCAAAATGCTAGCGAATCCAATGAGAAACAAATGGCGTTGCAATAATTCAAAGATTTTTATGCGGGCGGGGTGGTACTCAGCCCGTTTTTGATGCTTGAAATTTGTGTGTTGGTTCAAAATATTAAAAAATTTGCAAAAAAAATCAAAAAAATTGCGAATAATATCTTGATTGTTGTGCGATTTTGTGATATAATTAATGCACAATTTGCAGTTTAGAGCGTGAAACTACGCTCTATATTGTTTTTAAAAACGAAAAAAGAGAGAGATTTTTAGGGAGAAAATACAATGGAACAAAGCAAAATTAGAAATATTGCCATAATTGCGCACGTTGACCATGGTAAAACAAGCCTTGTCAACGAGTTGTTGAAGCAGGGTGGTGTGTTTAGGAGCAATCAAGAGGTCGGCGACAGGGTTATGGATTCAAACGACCTTGAGCGTGAACGTGGAATTACTATCCTAGCCAAAAATGCGGCAATTCACTACAAGGACTACAAAATTAACGTGATTGATACGCCAGGCCACGCAGATTTCGGTGGCGAAGTTGAGCGTGTTCTCAAAATGGTGGATGGTGTTTTGTTGGTCGTTGATGCCTTTGAGGGTACTATGCCACAGACCCGTTTTGTGCTAGAAAAGGCGCTTGCGCTTAATCTAAAAGTGATTGTGGTTATCAACAAAATTGACCGCCCTGACGCACGAATTCCTGAAGTTGAGGACGAAGTTTTGGAGTTGCTGTTTGACTTAAATGCGAACGAAGACCAGCTTAACAGCCCTGTAATTTACGCAAGTGCAAGGCAAGGAATTGCGAGCAACAAGCGTGACGAAAAGGGCGTAAATATGGTTCCGCTTTTTGAGGAAATTATCAACCATATTCCTAGCCCAAGCGGTGACAGTAGCGCACCTTTCCAAATGCTTGTCAGCAATACAGAGCATAACGACTTTTTGGGTAAACTTGCTGTCGGCAAAATCGAGAACGGCAAAATAAAAGTCGGGCAAATGGTGGCGATTACTAACTATTTCCACCCCGAGCAAGTGACAAAAATTCGTGTTCAGCAGTTGTTCGTTTACGACGGGATGAAAAAGGCGGAAACTCAAGAGTGTGGTGCGGGCGATATCGTTTGTATTGCGGGGCTTGGCGACATTAAAATCGGTGATACGGTGTGTGACGTCGACAACCCTAATGCGCTTGAGTTTGTGAAAATCAGTGAGCCAAGTGTTGAGATGACTTTTATGGTAAACGACAGTCCCTTTGCTGGTAAAGAAGGGAAATTCGTGACGAGTCGCCACTTGCGTGACCGCTTGCAAAAAGAAATGGTCAAGGACTTGTCTTTACGTGTAGAACCTACTGATTCAACGGACGCTTTTCGTGTTCGTGGTCGTGGCGAAATGCACTTGTCTATCCTTATTGAGAATATGCGTAGGGAAGGGTACGAGTTCCAAGTTTCTATGCCGAAAGTTTTGTTCAAAGAGGACGAAAACGGCAAGAAAATGGAGCCTATTGACCGCCTTGTCGTTGACGTTCCCGAAGATTGCGTCGGCGCAGTTATGAGCAAAATGGGTGTGCGCAAAGGTGACCTTTTGGAAATGAAACCGCAAGGAAGCAGGACAAGACTTGAGTTTTTGATTCCGAGTCGTGGGCTTTTCGGGTACAAGTCCGAATTGCTGACCGATACACGTGGTGAAGGTATTATGAGTAGCGTTCACTATGGTTACGACTACTACAAGGGCGACATTGAACGCAGAATTTGTGGCGCTTTGGTCGCACACGAGGCGGGCGAGTGTATCGGCTACGGCTTGGCAAACGCTCAGGAACGTGGTGCGCTGTTCGTTAAGCCTGGCGATAAAGTTTACGGCGGTATGATTGTCGGCGAGAACCCTAAGGGCGAAGACTTGGTTGTAAACGTTTGTAAGCGCAAGCAGTTGAGCAATATGCGTAGCTGTTCGTCCGATGATGCGTTGCGTTTGATTCCGCCGAAAATTATGAGCCTTGAAAAAGCGATTGAGTTCCTAAACGACGACGAATTGCTGGAAGTTACGCCCGAGTCGATTCGTTTACGCAAGACGATTCTTGATCACGACAAGCGAGCTGTGGCAAGATTCAAGGCAAAAAACAGCGGGAAATAATTGAAAAATTTGTGTTAATAGAAACGGCGAGATGAATTTTCTCTCCGTTTTTGTTTTATAAACTTTTTGAGAGATTTAGTCAAAAATTAATTAAAAATTGTTGTGTTTTTGCGTTTAATGTGGTATTATAATACTATCTTTTAAGGAGGAATTTATGAACAAAACTAAAAGAAAATTACAATTAACCGCCGCCATAATTAACATTGTGTTGGGCGTAGTTAGTATTATTGCCTGCATTATTTTGTTAACAAGCATTGGCACATTTATTGATAGACTTTGTGCTAACGACCCGCAACTTGCCGATTTTATTAAGGAAATCGGTGAGGGTGTGATTTATGGTGCAGTTATCATAGCGATGTTGTTTAGCATTGTTATAATTATTTGCGCTGGTTTTATGTGCCCTAATCCTGACAAGAAAAATACGCAATACAAGGGCTTGACAATCACGCTTTTGGTGTTCGACATCTTGCTGTTGCTGTCTAGTTTCGCAAATTGCTCCGACGCAGCGGGAATTATTGACGTGATTCTTTGCTTGATTAACGTCGGCTTGCTGATTGCTTCTTTGTGCATTAAAGACACAACAAAGGGTGAAACTATTTGCGTTAACCAAAATGGCGAAACTACGAAATATTCTACTTCGCAATCGAACGAACAACAAGCGCACGCAACGGGTAATGACAACATTGACTCAATTCGTAAACTGCACGAAGACGGCGTAATTTCTGAAGAAGAAATGAAGACGCTGATTAAGAAAGAATTGGACAAATAAGCGCCAATTTAAGACGAATAAGTCATAATTTGTGGTTTTGAACCAAAGAGAAAAGGGTAACTGCCCTTTTCTTTTACTATATTTGCGCATTGGAAAACGAAAACTCCCTAGCGATTTGCTAGAGAGCTTTCCACCAAAAATTTGGTGACCCGTCCGCGACTCGAACGCGGGACAACTTGATTAAAAGTCAAGTGCTCTACCTACTGAGCTAACGGGCCATATGGCAGGGGTGGCAGGATTTGAACCTACGGGTGCTAGAGTCAAAGTCTAGTGCCTTACCGCTTGGCTACACCCCTATAATACGGGTCTTATACAAGCTGGTGCTTGATGCCCAAAAGATGTGGCAGGGGCAGAAGGATTTGAACCCACGAATGCTTGAGTCAGAGTCAAGTGCCTTACCGCTTGGCGATGCCCCTACGATGTAGTTTACTTTTGGTAAACTAGATACTCAAGGAACTTGTTCTCATAAAAGACAGCTTAAATCTGTCACTGGGGTGAATAGTGGGGTTCGAACCCACGACCTCCAGAGCCACAATCTGGCGCTCTCCCAGCTGCGCTATATCCACCATAATTGAGTGATACAAGTTAAGAAGTCCCCAAAAAGCGAACTGCATTTAGAAAACCAGAGAGTTATTCGTCTGGAATGGTGCGCCCAGAGAGACTCGAACCCCCAACCTTCACCTTAGAAGGGTGTTGCTCTATCCTGTTGAGCTATGGGCGCAAGTGTAAGCAACTCATAAATGCAATTGCATCCTACGATTAGGATACTAGACTATTCTATCACAAATCGGACAATATGTCAACATTTATTTTACAAAAAGTCAAAAAATTTTTAGAAAATGTCAACTTTTGCGTTGTTCGTTTAAGTTACAAGGTAAATATGCCGAGTTAACGCCATTTTGCCGTCGATTTTTAATGCAAATTCGCTTCGATTTGGCGGTTATATTTTAAAAATTTTGGACCTAAATTTGCGAATTTTGGGCAGTGTGGAGTTGTGCTTGTCTTTTTAATTTCCTAGGACGCAAAGCATATAATTCGTTTGCCGAATCACGCTAATCAGAGTTTTGAGGCTATCTTGATAGGTGTTTTCGTTTGCGAGGTATTTCAATTGGCTTGCGACATAAAGTGACAATCTATAAATCGGGTGGAGCGGGTGATTGCTCTTTTTATTTTCGCCGTCGCTAGCGGAATTTATTTTGTGAGCTAAAATTTCCGCTCGCTGTTCCCACAAAAGAGCGAGTTCGTTAATTCGCATTAGGGTATAGCTTTGCGAAATCTCGTTTGTGTCCAAATTGTACGATAATTCATATAAATTTTGTAGCGTTTCGTGATATTTTTGGTTAATGGTAGTTGTAATTTGAACCTCGTCGTCCGTCATATTATTAAGAGAAAAAATCGGCAGACGAAGTGCTTTTACTTGTGTTGAAATACCTTGTTCATCAAGTTGTTTTGCGACAACCAGAGCGCTTTTTTCGGTCGGGTAAACAGCCAAAACCACGCCAAAATTCGTGTCGTTTTTAATTACAACCCCCGCACCGCCCCGAGCCTTAAATTCCACCGCTTTTGCTTCCGCCGTTTCGTAAGTTTTTGCGTCAATATTTGTGTAAATTAAGTAGTAATTTTGAGTATCCGTTTTCGGCACAAAAAACAGTGATTTTAGGGTAAAAAATATCGCAAAAAAAATTCCGCAAAAAATCGTAAAAAATAGCAAAAAAATCTTGAGTTTGCTTTTTCGCCGTTTTTTGCCGATTAAAATTACTTCGTGATATTCTTTTTTGACCCGCATAAGATAAAATATGTAACTTTTTTATAAAATATTGCAAAAAAAGTGTCTCAAACTGATTACAAATCGCAAAATGTGTGGTAAAATATATGCAGTTTGTATGACGAGCAAACTTTATACTTAGAATGAGGTGAGTTTATGAAAATTGAACCATTATTTGACAGAATTGTCATAAAACAAATCGATAAGGAGACGACGACCGCAAGCGGAATTTTGCTACCAGAAAATTCGCAAGAGAAACCGCAAATCGCTACGGTTGTGGCTGTCGGTCCAGGTGGAATTATTGACGGAAAGGAAATTAAAATGGTAATTTCGGTTGGCGATAAAATTTTGTATCCGAAGTACGCAGGAAGTGAGTTCAAGTTTGAAAACGAAGACTACATTATTTTGCGTCAGTCGGACGTTTTGGCAAAAATCAATTAATAAGAGGTGAAAATTATGGCTAAATTAATACAATCAGGCGAGCAGGCTCGTCAAAGTTTGGAACGTGGGGCGGACGCTCTCGCAAACGCAGTTAAGGTGACGTTGGGGCCCAAGGGACTTAACGTTGTGCTTGACCGCAAATTTCAGACTCCGCTAATTACGAACGACGGTGTGACGATCGCAAAAGAAGTGGAACTTAGCGACGTTTTTGAAAATATGGGTGCGCAAATCATCAAGGAAGTTTCGGTGAAAACTAACGACGTTGCGGGCGACGGCACGACGACGGCGGCCGTTTTGGCGCAAAGCATAATTCACGAGGGGTTGAAAAACGCCACCGCTGGAGCAAATCCGATTGTGCTTAAAAAGGGCATTGCAAAGGCGGTTGACGTGGTTGTTGCGGAACTAAAAGCGCAGAGCAAACCCGTTGTTGACGCAAAATCGATTGAGCAAGTTGCGAGCATTTCGGCGGGCGACGAGGCAATTGGTAAGCTTATTGGCGAGGCGATGCAAGTGGTCGGCAAGGACGGTGTTATAACCGTTGAAGAGGCGAAAACAATGGAAACGACGCTCGAAGTTGTCAAAGGTATGCAATTTGACCGAGGATATGCGAGCAGTTATATGAGTACAAATATGGACAAAATGGAAGCGGAACTTGAGGACCCGTTCATCTTAATAACGGACAAAAAAATCAGCACGACGCAAGAGATTTTGCCGATTTTGGAGCAAGTAGTCAAGACGGGGCGTAAACTCCTCATCATTGCTGACGATGTTGAGGGCGAGGCGCTCACGACCCTTATTATCAATAAATTGCGTGGCACGTTCACTTGCGTCAGTGTCAAAGCGCCAGGATTCGGCGACCGTCGTAAAGCGATGTTGCAAGATATTGCGATTTTGACGGGTGCTAACGTTATTTGCGACGAATTGGGGCGGAGTCTTAGCGAGGCGACGCTGAACGATTTGGGTAAAGCGCACAGCGTTGTTGTTACAAAGGACACGACCACAATCGTTGAGGGTGCGGGCGACAAAAAGCAACTTGAAGAGCGTGTAAATGCGATAAAAATGCAAATTGAAACTTGCACAAGCGATTACGATCGTGAAAAATTGCAAGAACGACTTGCAAAACTTGCGGGCGGTGTTGCCGTAATTAAAGTCGGCAGTGCAACCGAAATCGAAATGAAAGAGAAGAAGCTTCGTATTGATGATGCGCTTTCCGCCACTCGTGCCGCCGTTGAAGAGGGGATTGTTTGCGGGGGTGGTGTTGCGCTACTTCGTACGATTCCTGCAGTGCAGAAATTAATCAGCAAACTTGAGGGCGACCAAAAAGTCGGTGCGCAAATCATTTTAAATTGCTTGTCAGCTCCGATTCGCCAAATTACCAAGAACGCAGGAATTGATGGCGGTGTCGTTGTGGACAAAATTTTGTCTAACGAGTCGAATACGTTCGGTTACGATGCGCTCAACGACAAGTATGTGGATATGATTGAGGCGGGAATTATCGACCCAACAAAAGTTACTCGTTCGGCACTTCAAAACGCCGCCAGTGCAAGCAGTACTCTGCTCACAACCGAGTGTATCATAGCAAATGCGCCCGAAAAGAACACTCAAGCGCTCGGCAATCCAAACGCAATGGATATCTAAAGCGGTTGCCGTTAATCTCAAAAATGCGCTTATTTGAGTACGACAAAAAGCACCTTTAACAAGGTGCTTTTTTAATTGAGATAAGGGGGATAGTTGCTAAAATTTGCGGGTTTCCTGCAAATTTTAGCGGGTAAGTGGCTGTTTTGTGTGTTTTTTGTTAAAATTTAATTGGTTAATAGATTGCTTTAACTTTCTAAAAAAATGTTTTCGTGTTTTTCATTTGCTATATTTTGTTTATTTTTAAGTTTCATTTTTGTTGTAATTAATTGTATTTATTTTTGTGTAAATATAGTACCTCCTAAATATATATTTGTACATAAGTTAAATAAAAAAAGAGTTTTATTGTTCTAGTGTTTTGTGCGTTGTGTCACTAGATGTTAAAGCTCTTTTTTATTAATTTATATTGGATTTTTATTAATTTAATCATATTTATTTAGTATTTTTATTTTTCTTTATTCTTAAATAGAAAAAAGCAAAAAAATATCAAAAAAAATCATATTTTTCATATTTTTTCTTAATTTTTTGTGATTTTTACAGTTTTTTAATGATATTTTTTGCACGTTTGATAGGAATAGGGGCAAGTTGACTTGAAAGGTTTCGCTCGATTTTTTCGACAGTGCCGACGAGTTCTGAAGCAGGGTAGCCGTACGGCACAACTACTTTGTCGCCAATTTTTAATTCTAAAATATCGGTTGTGTACCAGCCGATTTTGTTTTCGCCCAAATAGTCAAAACGGACTTTTACAAAGTCCGCAAATTCCAAATCTTTAATTTTGCCACCCGCAAGTGAATGTATCATATTTACTCCATTTTTGGTTATTTTTGCCACAAAAAAGTGATTTTTATGTATTTTTTACGTATTTTTATATATTTTTTGTGATTTTTACTTATTTGTAAGTAGTTTTTCAGCTTGTTTAATACTCGCCAAAAAGTCCTTTTCAACCTGAGTCAATTCGTCTATACTCTTTTGTTTATATTTCTCATATTCCTTAAGAGCTTTTGCTCGTGCTTCAATTTGACTGATTTTTCCTGGATTTTCGAGGGTATTTCGGTGATTTATCGAGATAAATTCGTCCAATTCCTTAATCCAGTCCCGCATATACATAGGGCGTTCTTCTATCGCTTGGATTTCGGCGATGTCAAAATAAGCGGACACAAGACGATTCAAGACGGCAAGTTCTTTCTCATTTAGGTAATTTTTTGCGACTAAAACCTCGCTTTTGGTAGGCCTTGCACCTTTGAAACAGGTCAGCCCCATAAAAGGAAGTTCCGCATTTGCTCGTGCTTCAATCAATTCGCTAGCAGTTTTGCCATGCGTTGCGTAGTGGAACTTGTTTTGCATAGCCTTGAAAAAATTTTGAGCGGTCTCGCTTTTGCCGTCGTAGTCAATGCTTGTGGCGAAAAGATCCAAAACTTGACGATACATAACTTTTTCGGATGAGCGAATGTCACGAATTCTTTCTAGCAATTCTTTGAAATAATTGCCACCGCCCGCTTGTTTGAGAAGTTCATCGTTCATTGCAAACCCCTTAACGAGATACTCTTTCAGCACCGTATTCGCCCAAATTCTAAACTGCGTACCACGAAGCGATTTAACACGATAACCGACCGAAATAATCACATCAAGGTTGTAGAATTTCTTATTGCGGGAAACTCTCCTATTGCCTTCTTGTTGAACTTGTAAGAAATCCTTACAAGTTGAACTTTCCTCTAGTTCGCCCTCTGCATATACGTTACCAATGTGCATGGTGATATTTTGCGGAGAAGTTTCAAAAAGCTCGGACATTTGTGCCTGCGTGAGCCAAACTGTATCGTTGTCGAATTTGACATCGATTTTAGTTTTGCCGTCCACTGTTGTGTACATAATAAATGAAGTGTTTTTTTCTACGATTTCGTCTTTTGCCATATGTTACCTCACTAAACTTATTATTAAATAATAGCATAAATCAAGAAAAATTTCAAGCATTTACGAATTACTCTTTATATTAAAAAGTTTCTAGTGATACAAAAAAATCTAAAAAAATATAAAAAAATCGCAAAAAATACATAAAAAATGCAAAAAAATCAGCATTTTTGCGGTGTTTATGACGTAAAAACAAAAGAAGTAGCAAATCGCTACTTCTTGCTTACGTAGGTTTCAAGCACTTTTTTTGCCAAATACTTGTGACCTTCTTCAGACAAGTGAATACCGTCGTCGCAGTAGAGTTGTTTCCAATTCTTATTTTTTTGAATCAAACTTCGCAAGTCGAGGAGTTTTACATTTTCGCTTTTTGCGATTTCAATTATGCGTTCGTTAAACATAATTTGTGCGCTCAGCAGGTTATTTACATCGTTGTCAAGATAAAACATAATGTTGTGTGCGCTCCCGAGTTTCGACACAACAGTGTCAAAGTATAATTTCGGCACGAACGGGAGCAGGGTACACATATAAACCTCAAAGCCGTTTTCACGCAAAAAGTGTATAGCTTCACGATAGTATTTCTCAAAATTGTCAAGGTTCGTCTTTGAAGAGTGCGGAGTAGTCGGCTCTTTGCTGACTTTTGACCAATCATAGTCCGAATCGTTTCCGCCCAGATTGATTACTACAAGATTGCGCAAAGTGTCGCTCTTGTATTGCAAAACTTTCTGCACGAAACCCTTCTTGTACGCCTTTTCCAAAGTTTGACCAAAAAAGGAAATGTTGTGCGTCTGACAACCAACACTTTCGCTTATAATGTTGACAGTGCTATTGGGTGCGACTACATACTTGTCTTGAATGTCACGAACGACCCCTTTGGCGTTTGAGTCGCCCAAAATTACCAAATTGGTTTGCTTATTCAAGGTTATTTTTTCCTCCATCAAACAAAATACCAATGCAATTTGGCCCGCAGTGGCAACAAATTGTGCCGTTTGCAAAGGTGTCGTAAACGTGCTTGAACCCACGTTTTGCTAAACCGCTCTTAAACATCTCCACAATTTCAGGCATATCGGACGAGTGAGTAATAAAAACATAATCAAGATTCGGGTTAGGGTAGTCCTGCAAAAGTGCGCTGATGTACTTGTCCGCAGCGGACTTCATATTGCCCATAAATTTGCGTTTCACTGTCAATTTTCCGTCTTTCATCTGAATTTGTGGCTTAATTTTGAGAATATTCGCACCCAAAAGCGCCAAAGCACTGCATCTGCCACCTTTATATAAATAGTTAAGATTTTCAAGGATGAACCCCGTCTGAATCTGCGGAACTTTCTTGTTAAGCAGTTCCACAATTTCGTTTAATTCCTTGCCCTCATCAACAAGTTGCCGTGCGTAAATCGCCAAAAGCGCAATCCCTGTTGAAAGCTGTAGGGAGTCGATTATATAAACGTTTTCAAATTCTTCCGCCGCCAATCTTGCGTTAGAGCAGGCACTACTGATTCCGCTACTTAATGAAATGTGAATTATTGCATCATAATTTTCTTTAACTTTGCCAAAAAATTCCGTATAGTCTGTCATATTAATTGCCGCAGTTTTTGGCAACTGTTTTTTCTCTGCAACGTAGTCATAAATCTTTTGCGAAACGCCCTCATAGTCCGCAATATAATCGTCGCCCAAAACTACATAAAAAGGTATAGTTTGAATGCCGTACTCATCTAGCAAATTCTGTGGCAAATCAACAGTACTTTCCGCCGTAATTGCTATTTTCATAATTAAATTTACCTCGCTTTTTTGTATATATACAATTTTATTTATTTTTAATAGATTTTGCACCCTAATAAAGAAAAAATAACTCTCTTGCGCTTAGATACAACTCTCTTGAAACAAACAACAACTCTCCTGGCAAGAGAATTGCCCATTTTTTACTAAAAAATTGTTGATTTTTTGATGATTTTATGCTATATTTAGTGTGAAGTTTGGCCAAAAAGAATTTTTTAACATTTTTTATTAATTAAATTAAGGAGAGAATTTTTGTGACTGAGGACGAAATTAAACAGAATTTTTCACATAATTTATTGCGATTGCGCAAGGCGAAAAATCTCACTCAAAACAAACTTGCTGAAGCGCTTAATTACTCGGATAAAGCGGTGTCAAAATGGGAGGTTGGAGCGGTACTTCCTGACGTGGAAACTATGGTGAATATTGCTGATTTTTTTGATGTAAAAGTTAACGATTTAATTTATACAAAAAAGCGGAATATTGACCGTAAATTTAAACTAAAATATTTTATTATAAGTATGCTAAGCATTGTCGGTGTTTGGCTTGCTGCGGTTGTTGCTTATTTTGTGTGCTATTCTAGTGGGGTGACGGACAGAATTTGGCTAATTTTTATTGGGGCAGTGCCTGTAAGTTTTGTGCTAGCGATAATTTTTAGTGCGTTGTGGTTTAATCGTTTTGTGCTTTTTGTGGCAATTACGGGCTTCGTTTGGTCGGCTATTGGAACGATTTACGTGCTATTAAATTCCACGCATTATTGGTTCATTTTTATAGTTGGTGTGGTTGCGGAATTGCTGGTAATTTTGGGTTGTTTTTTAAACAAACTGACTTCCAAAAAGACGCTGTAATTAGTAAACAAAAAAGGCTCTTTGGTGACATAAAAGTCACAAAAAGAGTCTTTTTTCATTAAAAAACGCATAAAAAATTGATTTTTTATGATTTTTTGCGTATTTTTTATAATTAATGCTGTTGCGCTTGTTGATTTTGTTGCGGTGCAGGTGAGGTGCTGTAGTCGATGTTGCCTCGTATGTAATCACGATGATATTCATCGTACTTTGACGCCGTTTCGGTGTTCATAAAAATGTAATCGGGCGATAGGTGATGTTCCTCTAAGTCAGCACCAAAAATTTGTGAGAAATTCTCAGCGTTGAGTTTTTCTTGTAGCAACTTTTCGCCACCCAAAGTGTTAAAAATCTCTCTGTGGAAATTGAAATTAAGGTCAAGCTGGTCGCAATATTTTGCACCCTCGATGGTGCTAATTTTCTTTATGTTTTTCAAATCGTCATGCGAGTTCTCTCGTTTTGTATATGTTGGAAGAACGATATTTTGCCTTAAGGGTTCGCCCGATTGAATTGACTTGTAAAGCGCATTACCCAAAGCGTCTATGTCTTTTGCCATTTGACTTTCAGGGTTCGTTTTTGCTTTCAAAAACTGCTCCCAAAGTTCGTCATAATATGCTTTAGATTGCAAATCAGCGTTGGTTTTGGCATTTGCATATTTTGTCTTCATTTCATGAATTTTATCACACGTTTTTTGCCAAGCGGTGTATTTTGAGAAATTTTCCGCATTGTAACCCTTTTTGCCGACCGAGTAGATTGCGTTTTTGTAGTCTAGTTCGGACATAATATCAGAGTACAATTTGTGAAAACGAGGTGTTATCGCTTTGCAAAATTCGGAGTTAAATGATGAGCGTACATATTTAGGCTCGTCGGCAATTCCGCAATACGACGTAAACGGAGCGTAAAACGGCATTTTGCAGTCGGCAGGCTCAAGATATTCAGGGTGATGCTCTTGTAGTTGATTCAAGAAATGCACGACTTCAGGCAACTGCTCTTCGTTTGTGTACAACACTAAAGTGTCACTGCGCACTTTATCGGTGTGAAATTTGCAAAAAAATCTCGTTTCTGGCGACATTTGCATATATTCCGCCATTTCTCGAATTATATTCAAGCTGTTGGCAGGCGAAACATTAAAGTAAAGCCGTTTAGTAATTTCTCTACTATCGACTTCGCTATTCGTTTTGTTTGGCCAGCCGTTCGGACAAAAATGGATAAAATCGTGTGATGCATCTTTTTTTAAATCGCCTTCTTCATAAGGATAAATCGAGCAATTTTGCGTGTGAGTGCCAAGAAGAAATGGAAGATTTTGGTAACGAACAAAAGCCAACTTAAAACATAATTCTGGTGTTACGGTTTCGGGTGTCTCGAATTCGATTTCTGGGCTGTATTTGGCGACTAGTTGGGGGTACATTGTGGTGTACAAGTCCTTTGCGAACAGTGACAAGTCTTCGTTCGTTAGTGATTTGCAATTTGTGGAATCCTTTCGCAGTAGTTTGTAAATAGACGGTTTCAGCTTAAAAGATCGAGTATCAACTATATCGAGCATTTTCCCGTTTCGCACAATGTCTTGCAAAAAATTTACGGCGTTGGCTTTTGCCTCTCGTGAAACTTGCGGATTTTTGATTAAATATTCAAAAAAATAGTTAGATTTCATTTTTTTACCCTTTGCTTATATTTTTATCATTTAGTGCTTGACGGCTCAGGGAGTTTACTGACGCTCTTGTGGTTCGCCGGTTTGAGACTCTGCTTTAAACATATCTCTGTAATTGTATTTTTGGTTAGAATTAGTTGAGTTAGAATTTGCTGGGTTGGGATTTCTTGGGTTGGGATTTCTTGGGTTGGGATTTGTCGGATTAGAATTTGCTGGGTCGGAATTTATTGGAAGTGGTCTTATGGTATCGCTATCAGGCAAACCATCAAAAGGAGATGATTGGTTTATAACAAAGTTATCAGTTGTTTGAGGTTTTCTAATACGGTCGGCTTGACGCTCGCGTTGATATGCGTCAAAATCCTCAGCTGTTTCAGTAGTAATAAAAATATGGTCAGGGGAAATGTGGTGTTCCTTTAATTTAGCACCAAAATTTTGTGAGAAATTCGCAGTGTTGAGTTTCTCTTGTAGCAATTTTTCGCCACCCAAAGTGTTAAAAATCTCTCTGTGGAAATTGAAACCAAGGTCAAGTTGGTCGCAATACTTTACGCCATCTTTGGTGTTAATTTTCTTTGCATTTTTCAAATCGTAAAACGGGTGCTTTTGTTTTGTATATATTGGAAGAGTGATATCTTGTCTCAAAGGTTCGCCTGTTTGAATTGACTTGTAAAGCGCATTACCCAAAGCGTCTATGTCTTTTGCCATTTGACTTTCAGGGTTCGTTTTTGCTTTCAAAAACTGCTCCCAAAGTTCGTCATAATATGCTTTAGATTGCAAATCAGCGTTGGTTTTGGCATTTGCATATTTTGTCTTCATTTCATGAATTTTATCACACGTTTTTTGCCAAGCGGTGTATTTTGAGAAATTTTCCGCATTGTAACCCTTGTTGCCGACTGAGTAGATTGCGCTTTTGCAATTAAGCTTTTGCATAATTTGAGAATACAAATCGTTAATCGGTGCGGATAACGTTTCAGAAACTTCGTCCTCAAAGCTTATTCCTCTTAAGCGGTTTTGGTCAGAAATTCCGCAAGCTTGTCCGAACTGAGCGCAAAAAGGCAGGTTACAATCGGCTGGCTCAAGATATTCGGGGTGGGTAGTTTGCAATTCGTTCAAAAATTCCTCAACTTCGCTTAATTGTCTGTCGTCCGTCCGGAATACAAACGAATTACTACTTTCAGGGTCGGTATTAAAATAGCACACAAAACGTTTATGAGCGGTTGCTACTTCTCGAGCAACGTTAAGACAATTTTGGGGTGAAATATTGAGATAAACATATTTCGAAGTTGCTTGAGGTTGTACTGAGCCAGAAAGGTTGAAATCTTTATCATAAGGGTTAAAACGAATTAATGCGTGTTCTGCTGGCGCTAAAGGATTAAGTTCCTTAAAAGGCTTGAAGTACTTGTCTAAAAGGAATTCACCCATCCAACTATCGTAGTTATAACAGAATTCGGGCTGTGCTGAAGGGTCTTCCAAAACTAATGGCTCTAGCTTCCAACCGTCCGCATTAAACGATAAATTAAAGCATTCCTCTGGCGTAATTGTATCAGGCGACTTTGTGTGTCTGCCACTTCTTTCTTCTAACATTTTAGGATACAAAATTGTATAAATATCCTTTGAAAACAACGCCAAATCCCTATTGGTTATAGGGGCGTTTTTGGTGGCGTCCTTATTAAATAGATTACGTGCGCCCTGTCCTTTGCTCGAATCGAGAAGTTTGCCGTTTCGTACAGCGTCTTGCAAATAGCGGACTGTCTGCTCCTTTACTTGCCTGGATAGTCCTGGGTTCTTGATTAAGTATTCAAAAAAATAATTGTATTCCATAAATTATACCTCGTTTTATAGTTTAACTAATTATACCAAAATTAATTACAATAGTCAACACTTCTTTGCAACTCTTTTTAATTTAGTGCATAATTGTGGGGGTAAAAAAAGGAGGGGGGTAAAATTTTATGCAAAAAAGTCTTGGGCGAACCGACTTAAAGCCGAGCGAAATTTTGACAAAATAACTAAATTGTTCAATTTGAAAAAAATTGACAAAAAAGTATTGCATTGTTCAATTTTTGTGATATAATTAATCCCGTTAGTTTGAGGCGAATTTCACTTTTTGGTGAATAAAGATATATTATTGTTTTTATATGGACTTAAACTCCCCTGAAAAATATTTTTCAGTATTTTAAGACACTTTTGTATCAAAAACATTCGCAAAAACTTTTTTATTTTAATATAATACTTATTATTAAAAGGAGATTAGGAAAATGAATTTTCCAAACAAGATTGCAGATTTTGTAGTCAAAGCGAGATGGTACTTTTTCGGGTTCTTTATGCTACTAATTATTGGTAGTTTGATTCTTATTCCAATGGTTGGTACGAACTACGATATGACAAAGTACTTGCCGAGCGATTCTGACACAAAAATTGCGCTAGAAGTAATGACGGACGAGTTCGGTAGTAGTGGAACGGCGAGTATTGTAATTACTAACGCAACACCCGAGCAAGTTGCGGAAGTTGCTGGATTAGCGTCACAAATTAAAGGCGTAAAAAATGCGATTTTTTCCAATACGAAAGACTACTATAATTCCGAAACCAAAGCGGGATTGATTCAAATTTTCTTTGAACACGGTAACTACGAGGTTGAAACTGAGCAAGCGCTTGCTGATTTGCGGGAACTGTGTGAAAGCAAAAATGCGGACGCTTCGTTCTGTGGTGATTCGGTAGACGCAGTGGCTTCCAAGAACGCAATTACCAACGAAATGTGGATAATTTTGCTTGTTGCAGTTGCGATAATGTTGGGCATTTTGTTCTTGACCTCACGCAGTTGGATTGAACCGCTGATTTACTTGATTGTAATTGGTACGTCTATCATTATTAATATGGGAACGAACTTAATTATGGGCGAAATTTCCTATATTACGAAGTCCATTAGCACGATTATGCTTATGGCAATTATTATGGACTACTGTATTGTTTTGTGCAGTAGATATAGGGAAGAAAGTGAAAAAGGTGGCACGCCGACCGACATTATGACGAGGGCGCTTGCGGGGTCGTTTAATGCGATTTTGGCTTGTTCGCTAACCGTTCTTGTGGGACTTGTGGCGCTGTGCTTTATGAACTTTAAAATCGGGCTTGATTTGGGTGTTGTATTGGCAAAAGGTGTAGCAATCAGTATTTTTGCGGTGCTGTTCTTTATGCCAAGCGTAATTCTTATGTTCCAACACGCAATGCACTCGTGGCAACACAAGAGCTTCTTGCCTCGTCTCAACAAACTCGGCACATTTGCCCACAAAACAAGATGGGTTATGCCTGTAATTATGCTGGGCTTAATCGTTAGCGCAATCGTTTTGCAGTCCAACATAACCTTTACTTACGTGGTTGACAACCACCTTGACGGCAGTCAGTTGGAAAAAGAGGAACAAGTTATTGAAGCAAACTTCGGCAAGCAAAACACACTTGTAATTATGGTGCCAAAAGGCGATATTGCGAGCGAAAGTAGGCTTTTGACCGAACTTATGGAAATGAAAGTTGGCGATGACGGAACTGTTACCATTAACAAGGCGAGCGGTTTTGCGAATACCGAACTTGCAACTGTTATGAACGCCAGCGCTATTAAAAACAAATTCTATTTGTCCGACGACGCAGTGAATAGTATTTTTAAGAAATTCGACAAAAACCCTGAAAGCGACACTTTGTACTTGTATCAAGTTATTGAAACTTTGCAAGCGGACAATGATTTGATTAAAAATTCATTTGCAGAAAAACAAACTACTTTTGACACAAGTTATAAATTCTTGGCGGGCTTCAAGATTTCGCCAAGCAAAGAAGCAAGCGAATTTAACATCTACTCGCAAGAAAATTATACAACTATGTATGCTAACCTAAAGGGCGATTCAGCACCAGCAACTGATGAACAAGTTTTCGCTGTAATTTATGCTCAAATTTTGGGTAAAGAAGTAACAGCAGTAACGGACAAAGATGTTTTGCCTGCTTATGCTGTGATTGCGGGAATGCAAACTGCAGCGACTAGCAGTTTGATTGACTTAAACAATTATCCAAATCTATCTGAGACAGTTTTGAGCCCAACTTATTCTTCGTTTGTTTATACGCAAATGACAAAAGCGCAAGTTGTTCAACAAGGCTTGACGCAGGAAACCGTTGACGCAATTTTTAAAGTATATAATATCAAAGACGACGGCACGATTCTATCTTGTCAGCTTATTCAGGCACTTTGCAATCGTGACGCAGAGACTGGCAAGACAATTATGGATCAATATTGCGATGCGGAAATTGCGACCGTTGCCAGTGCTTATGCAAGCGATATGACCGCACAAGAAATGTACTACAGCGACGATTACGCAAGATTGCTATTTAACATTAATGCAAGCGTTGACGAGCAAATTGCGATTGACACAGTCAACAAATTGCGTGAAATTCTTAACAAAGAATATGTAGAGGCAGGGGTTTACGAGAAATATTACATTGTAAACTCAACACAAAACCTTATTGACACAATGAACGTCTTTAGTGGCGACCGCACACAAACCGACTTAATTACGATTATTGGCGTGTTCTTGCTCGTGCTACTTTTGATGCGTAGCTTGAGTATTCCTGTGCTTCTTGTGTTCCTTATTCAAGGTGCAATTTGGATAAACTTGGCAGTCGGCACGTTCTTCGGCGAATCAATCTTCTTCGTGTGCTACTTGCTCGCTATGGTTATCCAAATGGGTGCGACAATCGACTATGCGATTTTGATGACGGACAGATATGTGTTCTTCCGTAAAACTCAAGGCAGACAACAAGCGATTAAAACTGCACTGAATTCCGCTTTCCCAACGGTGATTACTTCAGGCTCGATTTTGATTGTTGCTGCGTACTCAATTCACTTCATTTCAACGTTGCCACTCTTGAAATCAATCGGTGGACTGATTGGTCGTGGTGCGTTAATCAGTGTAATTGCGGTAATGTTTGTATTGCCGTCCGTATTGCTATTGTTTGATAAAATCATATGCAAAACGACACTCAAGGCGGACTTCCTCGATGAGAAGAAAAATCTCATTATCGTCGAACCTGAAACCGTAAACGGCGCTCCTGTGAACGCAAACACGACCGCTTGCGAAACGACTGCCGAATCAGTTGCAGGGGAGAAAAAGGCAACAAATACACAACCAAAAACTGCCAAAAAATCTCACAAAAAATCTAAGACTAGCAAGTAAAAAGTGATTTTTGGTTAGAAATAAATTTAGCAAAAAGCCTCTTTGTCGGGCTTTTTGTTGTTTGTAAAAGTCGTTTGCGAAAACGAATTTAAAGGAAAGCAAGGCAAAGTACTTGCAAAATGGCAAAAAATAGTATATAATATCATTATATTTTATATTTTGCGAGTTCGCAAGCACACGAAAACACGAAAAACAAACGAATTTTATACTAAATTTTGTAAGATTGCGTGTGAATTTGTGGGGTGTTTTTGCCCTCAAAATTCGCCGAACTATGCGTAAAATTAAAAAATTACAATAAAAATGCGAGAATTTTGAATTAATTTAGGAGAATAAATAAATGAAAGACGATTTGACGATGACTGATTTGGTCGCACTTTGCAAAAATAGGGGTTTTGTGTTCGCAAGCAGTGAAATTTACGGCGGACTGAGTAATTCGTGGGATTATGGTCCGCTCGGTGTGGAGTTGAAAAACAACCTCAAATCTGCGTGGTGGAAACGCTTTGTGCAAGAAGAACCGCACAACGTCGGGCTTGATAGTGCGATTATTATGAACCCGAAAGTTTGGAAGGCGAGCGGACACCTAGACGGCTTTAGCGACCCGCTTATCGACTGCAAAAATTGTAAGACACGTCATCGTGCGGACAAGTTGATTGAGGAGTGGGTTTTTGCCAAAGAGCAGAAGGGCGAAAAGGTTAATATTGGCAGTGTGGAGGCGATGAGCGATGAGCAGTTGCAAACGTTTATTGCGGAAAACCACATCACTTGCCCGAACTGTAACAAGTGCGATTTTACGCCGATTCGCAAGTTCAATTTGATGTTCAAGACCTTTATTGGCGTGACGGAAGATAGCGTCAATACTGTGTATTTGCGTCCCGAAACCGCTGGCGGAATTTTCGTAAATTTCAAAAATGTTCAGCGTGCGACCCGCAGTAAAATGCCGATGGGCGTGTGCCAAATTGGTAAGGCTTTTCGTAACGAAATCACTCCAGGGAATTTCATCTTCCGCACTCGTGAGTTTGAGCAAATGGAAATGGAATTTTTCTGCCATCCCGACACCGCAAAATCGTGGCACGAGTACTACCGCAAAGAGTGTTATAATTTCCTTTTGAGCTTGGGAATTCAAGCGGATTTGTTGCGCTTGCGTGACCACAGCCCAGAGGAATTATGCTTTTATTCGGAAGCGACCACCGATATCGAGTTTAAATTCCCGTTCGGTTGGGGCGAATTGTGGGGTATTGCGAATAGGACGAATTACGACCTAACTCAGCACCAAAATGCGAGCGGGGAGGATATGAGTTACACTGACCCATTTACTAATGAGAAGTATATTCCGTACGTAGTTGAGCCAAGCGTCGGTGTTGATAGAATGTTTTTGGCGGTCTTGTGTAGCGCTTATCGTGAGGAAAAACTAGCCGACGACGATACCCGTATTGTTCTAGGGTTTGACCCGAAAATCGCACCTATCAAAGTTGCCGTTTTGCCATTAAGCAAGAAACTAGAGGAATCTGCTTACGACTTATTCAAGAAACTGAACAGCAAATTCCGTTGCGAATTTGACGTAACAGGCTCAATTGGTAAACGTTACCGCCGTCAAGACGAAATCGGCACGCCGTACTGCGTCACAGTTGATTTTGATACCGAAAACGACCACTGCGTCACCGTCCGCAACCGTGACACAATGGAGCAAGAACGAGTAAATTTGTCCGACCTCGACGCCTACCTATTCACCAAGATTTACGGGTAAAAAAGGGGATTTTATTGCAAAAAATCGGTCATAATAAATTGAGATTTTAAAATCAAAATAATTAATCAAAAGAAAAACCACTTGCAAAAAGCGAGGAACGGGAAGGAGTTTCTGGCATAAAGGGCTAGCAATTTTGAAACTAGCAAAAATTTTATTTAGGACTCTAATTTTTATTAGAGTTCTTTTTTTAATAAAATATTCAGCCTTATGAATAATATATTTGCATATTTGAAATTAATGTGATATAATACAACATATAAATAACAAATTGGAGAAGGCAATGGCTATTTCTTATAATAAACTTTGGAAACAATTGATAGATAAAAATATGACAAAAACAGATTTGAGGTTAAAGGCAGATATTGGGACAGCAACACTTGCTAAGCTTGGGAAAAATGAACAAGTGAGTATGGATGTTCTTTTGCGCATTTGCAATGTTCTTAACTGTGATATATCTGAAATAATGGAATTAGCAAAGGAGTCTAAAAATGTGTAAAGGAGTTGCAAAGCCTTTTTTGAAATGGGCTGGCGGTAAAGGACAACTTATGAATACATTTGATGAAATGTTCTCAAATGAACTTATAGAAGACAAAATAAAAACATACATCGAACCTTTCGTTGGTGGTGGTGCAGTCCTTTTCCATGTTTTACAAAATTACCACATTGAAAAAGCCTACATAAACGACATAAATAAAGAACTTATAAATTGTTATCGTTGCATAAAAGCGGATGTAAATGAAGTTATAAAGCAACTTGAAGTTCTTGAAAAAGAATATTTATCTTGTGATGATAGGACAAATTATTTTTATAACGTTCGGGACAGATATAACTCAATTCATTTAAATGGACATTACGATTTTGAAAAGTGCGCTGATTTTATATTTTTAAACCACACTTGTTTTAATGGACTTTATAGAGTTAACAAAAGTGGTAAATTTAATGTGCCACATGGCAAATATAAAAATCCTTTGATTTGTGATAAAGAAAATTTGTTACTTTGTTCAAAATTGTTGCAAAAAGTTGAGATTAGTTTTGGTAGTTATGAACAAGTTTTAAGCAATGCAGATAAAAACACTTTCGTTTATTTTGACCCACCTTATCGCCCACTTATTGAGAATAATTCATTTGTAAGTTATGATAAGTCAGGGTTTGATGATAAAGACCAAATTGAACTTGCTGAAAATTTTAAAGATTTAGATAAAAAAGATTGTTTACTTATGCTTTCAAATTCCGACCCTAAAAACACAAATGAAAATGATAACTTTTTTGATGACTTATATAATGGCTTTGAAATTGAAAGAGTTTATGCAAAACGAATGATTAACTGTCAGGCAAGTAAGCGTGGAGATATAACAGAAATTGTTGTAATGAATTACAAAAGGAGAAAAAAATGAATATTTTTACAAACATAACAGATTCTTTGATTTATGAAAAAGAATTTAATAAAAACAAAAATGCTATAGAACTGGTTAGATTTAATTCTAATTATGATAAAGTAATTGCCCATCACGATAAAGAAAATCTATGTTTTAGATTTTTCAAGGAATTGAATTTAAAAAGAAATGACAAGTTGATTGATAACCACGATAATATTTATTTTGTTGATGAGGTGATTGTTAATCAACCATACTTAATAAAAAAAAGACGGATTAATATCTGGAGAGAAAGAATTTCAAACAACAATTGTAAAGTATACAAAACAGTTAATAGAATTACCAGACAGCATAAAACAATGTGTTAAAATTGAAACAAATATTAACATTGATGCAAAAAATTCCCAATTCTCAGGTGGATTAGCTAATTATAACATAAATCAAACAGCTTCATATAATCAAATTTTTGACTTTATGAAAGTGTTATGTAACAATACTTTCAACGTAAAAGAATTGCAACCATTTTTACATGGGATTGAAGGCAGTATGAAAGATAAAAAGCCTATTGAAGAAAAATGGTACAAAAAGTTTTTTAAATTTATGGGCACTCAATTGTTAGAAATTGCAAAGCAATTTATTGTAGCATATGCTACATCGCTAGCAACCAAATAGGAGAAAAATATGAAAAGAAATTTTAAAGAATGGTTTAATACTTTCACTGATAGCATTGCGACTTACGAATATTATACAGATTTCAATACAGTCTATAAAAACATTAACAAAATTAAAGTTGAATTAAATATAATGAATTCACTTGTTGGTTCTAAAAATATTGAAAAAGATTTTGACAACCTCTTCAACAGTTATCCAGAAATTAGAAAATGTTTACCACTTTTAATTGCTGTGAGAGAAAAAGAAATTAAAGTTGTTGATGATGGTGAAAAGTTAAAATACAACTTTACAAATATTGACGATATTGAACTTTTGAAAAGATTTATGAGAAAAACTGGTTTGTTTGACTTAATTTCAAGTCATTTAGTAAACAATCTTGTAGATTATGCTACTGGTGTTGAAGTTGGTCTTGGCTCTAATGGAAGAAAAAATCGTGGAGGGCATCTTATGGAAGATGTTTTGCAAGGTTTTATTGAGAAAGAAGGTTTTGTTTTAAATCAAACTTATTTTAAAGAAATGTACTTGAAAGATATTGAGAACAAATGGAACATTGATTTATCTTCTTTATCCAATCTTGGCAAAGTTGCAAAAAGATTTGATTATGTTGTAAAAACTGATAATTGTATTTATGCTTTTGAAACAAACTTTTACTCTAGCTCAGGTTCAAAACTTAATGAAACTGCGAGAAGTTACAAAATGATTGCAGAAGAAAGCAAACATATTAAAGGATTTGCTTTTGTTTGGGTTACTGATGGTTTAGGTTGGGTTGATGCTAGAAACAACCTTGAAGAAACTTTTGATGTAATGGACAACCTTTATAACATTAAAGATTTGTCTAATGGCAAGTTGAAGGAAATTTTAAAATAGATGGAAGAAAAATTTGAATTAGAAACTAACACTGTTTGGTCGTTTCCAAATCGTGGCAAATGGGCAACCCATGATGCAAAATATCGCGGAAACTTTTCCCCTTATGTTGCTAAAAATATCATTTTGAGATATTCGAAGCCAAATGATTTGGTGCTTGACCAATTTGTTGGTGGTGGTACTACTCTTATTGAATGTAAATTAAATAATCGTAATGCAATTGGTATTGACATAAACCCAAAGGCTGTTGAGATTACAAAGAGCAAACTTGATTTCGATTGTGAATTTAACAATGAAATAAAAGTTGAACTTGGTAATGCTTGTGATTTGAAAAATATTCAAAATGAAAGTGTCGATTTAATTTGTACCCATCCACCTTATGCAGATATTATTAAATATAGCGAAGATATTGATGAGGATTTATCTCATCTAAAATATAAAGATTTTCTTGTGGCAATTGAAAAAGTTGCTAGCGAGTGTTATAGGATTTTAAAGAAAGATAAATTTTGTGCTATTGTTATGGGTGATACTCGCAAAAACGGAATGGTTCAACCACTCGGTTTTGAAGTTATGCAAAGATTTATAAACGCAGGCTTTAAACAAAAAGAAATTATCATAAAAGAACAACACAATTGTAAAGCAACAGGTTTTTGGAAAACAAATAGTGAAAAATACAACTTTTTGCTATTGGCACATGAGTATGTGTTTGTGTTTAAGAAATAGTATTTATTTTAATATGTTAAATGAAGGATTGAAGATGAAAAAAGAAAAATTAAAACCTTTACTAAAGTATCCTGGAGGAAAAACTTCAGAATTGGGTGTTATTAATGAAAATTTGCCCTCTAATATTAATAATTATATTGAGCCTTTTGTTGGCGGTGGTGCAGTCTATTTCGATTTAAATAATAAGAATAATTTTATCAATGATAAATCTGAAGAACTAATTTTATTATATAAATATATAAAAGAGAATAATCCTACTTTTTATAATGAACTTGACATTATAATATCTAATTGGAATAAACTCAAAGAATTAGCAAATAATGATCGAATAACAAATTTATACATTAAATATAGAAATGATGAGAAATTTGATATGCATCAAGAATTGCAAGATATCATAAACATTGGTATAGAGAAAGTACCTATGTTTACATTGAGAAAAAGTATTAAATTCGAAAGTTTCCTAGTAGATTGTCTATATCAAAAATTCAGTTTAATAAAAAGAAACGAAATTAAGAAAAAAGAATTATTAGAGCATAGTCCATTGATAGATAATATAGAGGCTGGAATAAAAGCGGCATACTATACATATTTAAGGGATGTATATAATAAACCAAGTGAATATAATAAATTAACAAGACCTAGAAAAGTCGCTATATATTTATTTATAAGGGAGTATTGCTACTCTTCAATGTTTAGATTTAATAAAAATGGTGGATTTAATGTGCCATACGGAGGAGTTTCGTATAATAAAAAAACTTTAGAAACAAAAATCACATATTATAAGACAAAAGAAGTTAAAAACATTTTAAACCATACTCAATTATATAATGAAGATTTTTATAGTTTTTTAAATAAAATTAAGATAGATAAGAATGACTTTATGTTTTTAGATCCTCCTTACGATACAACCTTTAGTGAATATGATAGAAATTCATTTGGGATGGAAGATCAAAAAAGATTGGCAAATTATTTAATCAATGAATGTCCATGTAGATTTATGTTAATTATAAAGAAAACTGATTTTATAGAGAGCTTATATATTAATCAGGGGCTAAAAATATTAGAACAAGATAAAACTTATTTTGTTAGTTTTAAAAATAGAAACAAAAAAGATGTAAAACATTTAATTATAATGAATTATTAGGAGATTAATATGGAAGATAAAAGATACACTGAAGAAGATTTAATAGATCCAGCATTGTTTCAGATGTATAAACGTGGTGGGAAAATAACCACCGGTGAACTTATAATAGAATTAATCAATGTCCTAAAACCAACAGGACAAGATGCAGAGTTGTTATTTGGGAGAAAAGATAACAGATTTAGTCAAAAGGTTCGAAATTTAATATCGCATAAAAAAATTTATCCTAAATATGTCGAATATGATGGTGATACCTCGTTAATGAGTATTAATAGCGAAGGAGAACAAAGACTTTTTGCATCTAATTATTTTTTATATAACTCAAATAAATTAACAGAAAATAGTTATGATGAGCAAAATGATGAGGATCTTTCACCAATTGATGAAAGTGATGATTTTGAAAACATAGACAAAAAATATGTAGAATGTGAACCTGTTAACTATTCGGTATATGAGTTAAAAAGGCGCTATGATAGAGCCAAACTAAATAATAGTAATGGGGTTATTAAATTAGATGATTCCTTTCAGCGCAATACGGTTTGGACGAGGAAACAAAAAAGTCAATTAATAGAAAGTTTACTTTTGGGAATTCCTATTCCATATATATATGTATATGAAGGCAAAAATAGCAATCTTATAGTTATTGATGGTAGACAAAGATTATCTGCTATATTTGATTTTTTAGATAATAAATATTCACTTACTGGGCTAGAATTTTTAACAAAATTAGATGGAAAAAAATGCAAAGATTTAGTAGACAATTTGCTTGAAGATTTAGAAAAGTTTAAAGCAAAATTGGAAGATGCCCATCTTCATGTGATAAAAGTAGGATTTGAAACTTCCGAAATTTTTAAGTTAAAAATATTTCAAAGAGTAAATCAGGGTGGAACAAAATTAAATAACCAAGAATTGAGACATGCTCTACACCAAGGAGCTATTACCAATATGCTAAAGGAGTTATCGGATTCGTTAGATATATTGTCATCTGTGAGTGCAAAAAGCAGAATGAAAGATAGATATTTGATTCTAAGATATATATCAATGAGGTTATATATTCTAAATCAATTAAAATTTTATGGCAACAAAGGAAACTTAAATATACCATATAATGAAATTAATACATTTTTAGCAAATTCTATGGATGCAATAAATACTTTTGATGATAAACAAATGCTCGAAATAAAAATTGATTTTGTTGAATCTTATAAGTTAGCTTTAGAGTTGTTGGGAGACAAAGCTTTTAGATTAGAAGAGAATTCTCCTATTAATATGATATTATTTGAAATCACATTATTATTTATTAGTCTGTCAAAAGCAAAACATGTTTCTCTTGACAATTTATCATGTATGATAGATGATTTTAAAAATTACGATAAAGAAAATATAGATTCTGATGGAAATACTCCTTTTTTTCAAAATATAAAATATCACAGAGATTCTAAGAAAAACTTTGAAGAAAGGATAGAATGGCTCAATAATATTATTTTAAAATATAAAGGATAACTATTATGTTACGACAGATAAAACTGCAAAATTTTAAGTGTTTCAAAAAAGTAAATATTAATTTAAAAAACTTCAATGTCATTTGCGGACCAAATTCATCGGGAAAAACAACTATAAATCAAAGTATATTGCTACATTTACAAAATAATAGGATAGATAAAGAGCATTTTATAACAAATGGTAAAATGTACATTTTGATGATTATGCTGAGATAAAAAATTCAACTACTTCATCTGATAAAAGTGTTGTTATAGAATTGTTAGATAACAAAAATAGAAAACGAAAAATTATTATCACTTCAGAAGATGATGGAAAAAAAATAAAGTGTAAAGAATATGTTTCTGAATTTGAAATGTTAGATGAAAAAAATATTTTTTATTTATCAGCGAACAGAATAGGGCCAGAAGATGTTTACAACAAATTTACTAATGAACTTATTGAACAATATGGGCAAAATGCCATAGGATTTTTAGCAAAGTATCAAAATCAACCGATAGATGAAAAATATGCATTTATTAAATCTCCAACAAAAGATTATCAATTTATTAAAGAAATAAATTATTGGCTTAATGAAATAGTTGAGGAACAAGTCCATGTGACAGAACTTTCTAGAACAGATAAAAGTACGGCAACGTACAGCCATAAAATAAATCCGTTAGAAGTTAGGAATAAGAATACTGGTAGCGGTGTAAGTTACGTAATTGCTATTATTGTAATGACTTTTAGTCTTGCAATTAAAGAAAACACCGAAAAACCTCTTATTATAATTGAAAATCCTGAAATACATCTTCATCCACTAGGGCAAATAAAGTTAATGACATTCTTAAAGTTCATGTCTCAATTTTGTCAAATTATTCTAGAAACACATAGTGACCATATTATAAAAAATTTTTTGCAGTATACAAATGGTCAAGTTATAAAACTAAATAAAGATTTTGTGCCGATTTACTATAATAAAAGAAGTAAATACACATTAAAAACATTGACTTTAGGAGAAGTCCAATGGGAAGCTTTTGATTTGCCAACCATAGATTTCCATATTGCTTTGCTCTCATATTTACAAGCAAAATTTAATCAATTTTCTTTAAATCACTTAGATGATTTAATTAGAGACACAGGAACATTTAAGTCAAACTGCGAGAAATATGATACTAAATGTATGAGATACAAAAATCATATAGATTCAAAGTCCAAATTTGAAACATTGCCTATTTATATTCGAAATGTCATAGATCATCCTGTCAGAAAGAAAGGAAGTGGCGAACCTCCAAGGAAAAAATATAGAAAAACTGAAAGCGAATTTTATGAGGCTTTAAAAAATTCAATTCAATTTATGCTAGATATAATAAAAGAAAAAGGTTGGTAATTATTAGTATGGCATTTAAACGTGTGCTTGTTTTGATACAAGTCGGTGTCGCTTCGCTCCACCGAAGACAAGCACACGAACATAAAAACAATTAAGTAAAAAGGCATATACAAACATTGCCGAGTGAAAAAGAGGTTTGCGCGCAGGCTTTTCGCAAAACCTCTTTTTTTACCACTCGGCAAATTGTATCGTAATTTGTTTTCAAATTTCAATATTGTTGTTTTTGAAAAGATATTAATTTTTTTCAAAAGACATTTTTCAAATGCATAACCATAAGCATTGTTAATGTTCTTAGTTATTCCAAAATTATTAAAGTATGTTTTCTTTACTTAACCTCCTTTACTCGCTTTTGGTGTCTCTTGTAGCACAGTTTTCCCCTAAGTCAAGGGAAACAAATATTGTTTATGTAATCTACTAGATTGAATATTCAGTCTAGTATTTTTTTATTGCAATAATATTTCAACCCAATATTTCTTTCTTCTTCCTTGACTTCTTGTATTAGAAGTTCAAGGGGTTAGTGTGTAATCCAAACTCTGCTCCAACGACTTTGCCAAAAGGCGGATAAAGGAGAAAAATATATATGGAAAAAAGAAAAAATTTAGTATTAAATGATGATGTAAAAATTAGTTTGGATAACATCGAAGATTTATCTAAAATTATTGCACTATCAAGTTTAAGAAACTTTGAAAAGTTTGCTTATAGCAACTCAAAGTTAGTTGAAAAATTGCACAAGCAATTACAAAAAGACATTTGTCATCATAGTGAGTTAGACAACTATTTTGATGCTTACGATTTAGTCCAAGAAGCGAGTTTGTTTTTGTTAAACTTTATAGGTCGTAAACTTGGAGATACTTGCACTTTTATAAAATCTACTTCAAAAGCACCACAAATTATACCAATTAGAATGGCTTGTTTTAAGACATTGTTTGCATATCTAAGAAAAGAAATGAAAAACGGAACTACCGAAGATGAAGAATACCTCGAATTCGTTCCGGCAGAAAATACACTTGACAAAGAAGAACCTGACTACACAAAAGTAAAAGAAATTATTAGAAAAATTGTAACAAACGAACTTGAAAAGAAAATTTTGGAATACACATACAACGGAGTTGAAGTTAAAGATATTGCCGAATTCCTAAACATTAGTATTTGGAAGATTTACAAACGACGAAGAAAATTCAAAGACAGATATTTAGCATATTGTGTTTAATATTGTGTTTAATAACTTAATACCAAAAAACAAATTCCCATACAAAAAAGTATGGGTATTTTTTATGCAATTTGAAAAATTTTGATACATTGGTGGGGGTCCATTTTTACTTTTCTCGTGCCTTTTATATAGGGAGGGTTTTATGAAATTTAAAAGTTTTTTGCATTTAGGGGGTTACATTTTCAATTTCTCGTGCCTATTAAGTGAGAGGATTTTCAGAAATATGAAAAAATTTTTTATTTAGATCGTCAACTTTTATGTTTTTCGTGCCTTTTAAGTGAGAGCCAATTCAAAGGCTCTCAAATATCATTACTAGAAACTACTACCCATTTGTTTGCTACTCCATACAAAATTGCTACTACATTACTACCAACTAATACATACACTTTTTGAAATAGCCAGCCTATTCATTAAGTGTAATTGCTAAAAACTACTACCCATTTGTTTGCTTTTAGTTGGGGTTTAGTTTGGGTTTTGTTTGCATTTTGTATACCAAAACTATCGGTTTAGTTCCTAGTAATTTGAAAAAATATTTTTTAAAATATCTCTAGTATATCAACCAAATGTCAAATAAATGTCATACAAATGTCAATAACAATACGACCAAAGTGCTTGTTCTTGTCATACGATGTCATTCACTTACTTGAAGATTTTAGATACACTAAAAACGAATTGAATAG
>CAVEBU010000003.1:0-64992 GCA_963614045.1 Alistipes finegoldii
TTTTCTGCTCCAAAAAACTACAAAAATGTACAAAATTCTACCGATTTATTCATTTTGAATCTACAATATATTAAAGTCAGTAATTTCTCGATCCGCCGAAATTATCCCCCAATCCCCATTTACGCTACATCTAAATTGTGCCTTGAAGCAATTCAACCTACACCTAAAATTCCAAGCTTAAACCTAACAAAATAAGCTACACGAAAAATCAAAGTTTTTCTCTAGTTTCTTAAAAAATAACAAAAATTGCTAACTTTTACTTACAAAATTAGCAATCAATCTATTATTATTTCAGCAGAAAGCAAAGCTTTACCCCACCATTAGAATAACGCTCCATATCTATTTTGTGTGCCAACGAACAGTTAATTTGTTTACCGATATCACGGTAAATTGTCTTTACAAAATTTGAAATTTCGCTATAAGAACCACGATAATCTAGCACAAGCCATATACCTGCGGGAACAGAAATCACACTCAAATCGTCCCGCACATCGACAGAACACAGCCAAAACTGAGCCTCGCCATTAGCCTCATAAAATGGTAATTCCATAATACTCGTCAACTTCGTATTTTGCCAAAAACCGCTCATATTCTCGCCCAATAATCTCAGGTATTGAATTAACCTTGCTTTGTACAAAGTAACCCCACAATTCCATTTTGCCCCAATTTTCAATACTATAATTTATCTCTGACAAACCCAAATTAGTAGAGATTTTAATTGGCAAAAATGCGTTCAATTTCACTTCAGCATTCTTCTTCACATCACTAGGATAACATTTATAGAATTCATAAAATGCCCGACTAAAGCCAGCGCCAGAACTATACCCATACATATAAGCAACATCAAGTACGGAAAAATTCTTCAAATCTGCACAGCAAACTGTCAAGCGCCGTCTCTTAATGTATTCCGTGACCGAAATACCACAAATCAATGTAAAAATTCGTTTAAAAGTGTCTTGATTTGTGTTTAATATTTGCGCAAGAACATTAATATCAATATCATCTTTGAGATGGTTTTCAATATATTCAACAACTGAATTCAGAGTTTCAAAAAACATAAATTTGCTCTCATTTTCAACTATCATAACATAAAATTGATAAAATTGCAATAAATTCACCATACTTGCATAGAATTTATGAATTACAACACGTTTTCATATCAATTTTTAAAACACTCAATAAAAAAATAAGGCCTAAGCCTTGAAATAATGCTGAACTTTAATTAAAGCTCTTCATTTTATAAATTATATAAAAATTCCTTTAAGATTATTAAAATTTATTAGATTCTATACTACGATTTAAAAATTTAATAGCAAAAATCCCTATTCATTTAAAGGTTTTTCCACGAGTTTATCCAACTCCTCACGCAAAACAGTGATTTTGCCTTTACTTTCGTTTAACATTTTGTAGCAATCCTTTGTAATGCTAGCGCCCTCACTAAAAAGTGCGTTGACCTCATCAAGTTTCGCCTCACCACTTTCCAAGCATTTTACTATTTCCTCTAATCTTTTAACTGATACTTCAAAATTCATTTTATACCCTCACTTTTATTTCTGACCACGCAAAGCAATTCGCCATCCGTAAGTCTAACATTAATTTCGTCATTAGGTTGCACCTGACAAATTTTACTGATAATTTCACCATTTTTGAGTGTTTGGCTGTAACCCATTCGCAAAATCTTTATGGGGTTTACGTTCTCCAATTTCCCTGTTAATATCTCAAAATCGTGTGTTTTTTTATGAAAAATGTCACAGACTTCTGTCTTCAAGCTATTTTTTAATGTCGAAATTTGCATAAAGCCGTCCTGAATAGCCAACGTTGATATATGACTCATTTCGCCCACCAAACTATCTACCCTTGCTTTACTAATTTCAAAAAAAGAACTCGTTTGGCTTTGCAATCTTCTACATAAATCAGCCAAATTTTTGGACAAATCTGCAATGTTTACAGCCACAATTTCTGCGGCGGCGGACGGTGTCGGCGCTCGTAAATCCGCAACAAAATCGGCGATTGTAAAATCAGTTTCGTGACCAACCGCACTAATTACTGGTTTAGTCGTTTCAAAAATCGCATATGCTAGTTTCTCGTCATTAAATGTGCTTAAGTCCTCTGCAGAACCTCCACCACGAGCGATAATAATTACATCGACGTCGGTTTTATCAAGCGCCCGCAAGCCGTCAATTATCGTGCTTTCCGCCCCAATTCCCTGCACTTTTGCAGGATAAAGAACAATATCAAGCATAGGATTTCGCCTGCTCGTAATATCGATAATGTCTTGAATTACCGCTCCCGTTTCACTAGAAACAACGCCAACACGCCGAATTATGCTTGGAAGCGGTTTTTTCTTATCCGCATCAAACATACCGAGCGCCGACAATTTGTTTTTCATTTCCATAAATTTTTGATAAAGTAGCCCTTGCCCGTACGGTTCAATTCTCACCGCATTAAAACTAAATTTGCCACCTTTGATATAGTAGTTCGGTGAGCCGACCACCAGCACTTGCTCGCCCTCTTTCGGAATAAAGCCACTTTCCGCGCCGAAACACACACATGATAACACCGCCCCCTCATCTTTTATGGTAAAATAAAGGTTGCCACCTGACATCGAAGTGGACGAAACTTCACCAAATATTGAAATATTGTGCAAAATTTCCTCAGCTACAAAAATATTATGTACATAATTATTAAACTGGGATACCGAAATTACATTACTCACTTGCCACAATTTCCTTATAAATTTTATCAAGCACACTATTCACAAACGCAGTACTTTTGTCAGTAGAATACTTTTTAACCAAGTTAATTGCTTCATTTATCGCCACGCTTGGTGGGGTTACATCACTATCAAATTTCAACTCATAAGTGCAAAGTAACAGCGCTGATTTGTCTGCTGAAAATAGCCTATCATACTTGTACGCACTCAAATTGCGCCCGATGATATCCTTTAAATCCTCCAAATTCTCACGCACACCCCCGACGAGACTTTTAACAAATTCCATATCGCTTTCGCTAAAACTAATTCCGTCGACTATATTAATAAAGTCATCTTTATCAAAACCGTTATCTACAAATTGGTCACCAAAAATCATTTTAAACGCTACTTCACGAGCCTGTGTTCTAGTCATTTTTCCTCCTTAATTTACGACGAAAAACCCCTGTTTTAGGGGTTTATCTAATTATTTTTATCAAACTCAACACCAACAACGTGGATATTGATAGATTTAACATTTGCCTCGGTCATAGATATAACACTGTTGCGAACATTCTCTTGCACCCTGCACGACACATCGGCAACGCTATTGTTTGCGTAAATATTGATATAAACATCAATATTCAGCCCCTCCGAAGATGATGTAATTTTAACACCCTCGTAATAATTCGTGCTAAAAAGACGCCCTAATTTTGAACCACCAAAATTCGTGCAAAGTCCAGCAACCCCGTTAATTTCCTTCGCAGCAAGGTTTATAATAGACAGCAAAATCGTCTTATTATAACTTACTCTGCCACGTTGGTTGCTATTCATTTCTTCAAATGCCATAATAATCACCTCAAATATGACTTATTATAGCACATACAAAAATATTTTTCAACTATTCAACGGGAATTATTTTAATATTATCGATAGATTTTTTTGTCTGATCTTGTACAACCTTAACAATTTGCGTAACTTGGTCGTCTTTTAATTCGCTAGCCTTGACCATAACATTAACAAAATTATCGGTAAGCGACACTACAACATCTTCGTAGCCTTTCATCTTGATATTACTCTCGAGATACAACTCGTTTTCCACTGTTGCAGCCAAATTTGCTAGTGAAGTTTCGGCAGATTTTTTTGCTTCCGCACTACTGCCCGAACTATCCAAAACTGCCTGATAGTAAAGTTTTTCTTGGGTACGTGCTGTATCACGATCCGTCCTATAAGTTGAGAAGAAATTTGCAGAAGTTACCTGCGTACTCGTATTTATCACATCACCACTACTCGAAATTTTATTAAGTGAGAGATTTAAAAAACCTGTTAGCACAAGCAAACCGAACATCACACTTAAAACAACGATTTTTTTCTTTTTTGATACCATTTTTTGCTCCTTTAATTACTACTTTTGCAGAAAATCTCAATTTGAGAACTTTCAATTTTCAACAAAGCTTGCACCGCTTTGAGAATATCCAATTTCACCTTAACATTATCAGCACCCGTTGCGACCACAACCACCCCCTTTACCGCTGGCATAATTTCTTTGATTACAAGAGGCTCACTTGAACCGTTTACAGTGATGATTATCGGTTCTTTGCTTGAATTTTCCGTTTCGGTCTTATTGACCGCACCACTAGAAGTCGTATTCTGAGTACTGCTATTTTTTTGATCATCGGAATACGCCAAAACACGTTCAATTTCGCCGTCTAAAGTAATCATACAACTCACTTCACCTGCGCCTGCGATATCCTTGAGAACCTTGTTTAGTCGATTTTCTAGCGACTCGGCATATTGGGCTGTTGATGTTGTAACACTTTGAGAAACAATTGTTTTTTGAGTTTTATTTTCATTTGGAAAAAACATTACGCAAAGTACAGCTACCGCTATCAAAACTACCGAATACAATTCAATATGCTTGACTTTTTTTAGTTTGGCAAAAAAATTATTCAGAAACGAAAAATCTAATTTAGCCATATACCACTACTTGCTCCTCTTTGATATTGCTCACAAGTTTTGTGACACTCTCCTTTATTTTGGTATAGTAATCTATATGCGCTTCATTTTTATTTATAACCAAATCGCATAAATTGACATAAATATACTTAATAATCGTAACATTTTCGCTTTTTCCTGTCACAATTGAAACTTGCGTGCCAACATACCCCAAATCACTAAGTTTAACTTCCAAATCACGACAAAGCACCTCAATGTTTTGATTATCAATCTCGTTTAAAAATTCAGTATCGACTTGATACCCACCATCAAACAGTTTTTTAAAATCAAAGTCGGTATTAACCAATTTGGCAACTGGCGACACAATTACAGCCACTACAACGATTGACACAATAGATTTAATATATTTACTAATCTTCCCTTCGGGTAAAATTAGGTCAATTAAAACAATTAGCAAAACGACGCCAACCACACTTAACAAATAACCACTCAAGAATTCCATACTCACCCCAAATTTGCAGTGACCAACAGCATACCTATACTGCATACATACATAAACCCGACCCCAGCAATAATTACTAGCAACATATTGATATTTTTGGCAACAACAGTTAAAAAATTAGGTATTTTCGATTTCGTCATCGGTTCTAGAATTGACGCAGTTAGTTTTAATCCCAAACTCAGCACAGCAATTTTTGCAATCGGCAAAAGTATCACGCAAAACGCAAGCAAAATTCCTACACCGCCGACCGCATTTTTGATCAGCACACTACTTGCCATTACCAAATTAAATCCGTCCGAAAGATATCCGCCCAAAATCGGCACATAGCTTTTGAGCGCAAATTTAGTAGCTCGAATTGACACGCTGTCAAAATTGCCAGCAACTACCCCCTGCACCAAAATTAGTCCAAAAAATACACTAAAACAAATTCCTGCTACCCATTTAAAAATGCTGTTGAATAACGAATTGAATTTGTTTAAGCTAATTGACTTCGAAATATTGCCAACGACCGCAAAAATAAATGAGAAAGTAAACAACGGAACAAGTACAAAAGTAAAAATTTGCACCACAACATTACCGAGAAGCGCTAGTGTCGGTTGAAATATTCCGACAGTCACCGCCCCGCCCACGCTTGCAAGCAGTGTTAAAAGTATTGGAAAAATCACATCCATTTGGGTTTTTATATTGCTAATTGCTCCACTTACTTCCCCTAATAACGCCAAAACCATTCCAGAGGTTACCACCACAACGACGCCAAAACAAACAAACTCCACAATTCGCCCAATCGATTCCGAACCCACATCTGAGCGAATATTCCCTACAAGACTACATAAAACCGTAACTAAAATGATCGTACATAAAATCGGCACGAAATTGACGACTTCACCAAAGAAGCAATCGACAAAGGCGCTCAAAAAACTCGTAGATTCCGCACCAAAATCGCCGTTTATCAATCTTGTCACCTTATCAAAAAACGATTGTGTACCGAAAATTCCCTGACTTTTTTCGTTCAAAGAAGCAATGCAGTCGTCTAACTCACTAAAATCGAAATGACTCAAATTTTCATAAACGTTATCGCTTAAATCGTTGTATAAATCTTCATCATCGTTTTCACAAAAAACACTAGGAATTGAAAATATCAGCAAAATGGAAACAATAATGATTAATATAGGCAAAATTTTGCTATTTTTTAATTTTTTCACGCCATTATACTCGCTATTATCTCTATTAAACTCTTGATAATTGGGATTGCCAGCACAAAAATCGCAAGTTTGCCAGCAAGCAGAAGTTTACTAGCCACCGCATTTACCCCGCTATCGCTACAAATGTTTGCGCCAAATTCGGTAATATAACCAACGCCAACAATTTTGAGAAGCAAAACAAACAGTTGCGGGTCTAAATTTGTGCTATCTAAAATGTATTCAAACACCCCAAAAACCTGCTCTAACATATTCAGTATGTAAAAAAATAGCACAACAGCCCCAGCCACGCCAACCAAAACAGCGAGTTCGGGTTTGGTTTGTCGCACGACAATAATTGCGATCGTAATAATCAAGCATAGTCCCAAAATTCTAAAAATTATTTCCATACATACCTAATATAGATTGAAAATATTTTGCACCGTACTAAAAAGTTCACCCACCATATCCACAATTATGAATAAAACTACCACAAGCCCCGCTAATGTCGTAAGCGTAGCGATTTCGTCTTTGCCAGCCTGCTTTAACACTTGAGCAATAATCGCTACAACTATCCCAATCCCTGCAATTTTAAACACGACTTCAATTCCCATTTTCCCCTCAAATAACTATAATAAATAACCCGATTCCCAAAATTATGCCCAATTTTGTTGCCATTGTCCCTTTTGTGCCAACCAACTTGCTAGCACTTTGCAATTTTCCTGTAAAGTTTTGCTTCGCACTTTTTATTTCTTCTATTTGCGAAATGCTGTCAAGCTTGCCGAAATTAAGCAGAAACTCGGCAATAAATTTCGCTTCATCTTTACTAATAATCTTTTGCGTGTTTTGCCAATCACCAAGGAACTTCTCCCGATTGTTCAAATTCTTATCCAAATTATTCAAGAATTGATTAAAATCTTGCCCGTATGTTGATTTTTGAGAAGATAGAACTTTGAGAAACGAATCTTGCATAAACGCACAATTACCCTGTAAAAACATCAAGAAATTATCCATATCGCACAAGAATTTCAGCCGTCTTTTATAACCGCTTGCCAAAGCGAAACCCAAAAACGACGAAATCATAAGCAACGCTAGTCCAATCACGAAGTTCACAAGCTACCTCCCATAAAACAAGCACGTCCCATTTTTATCAAAAACATACTCCACAGTCCCTTGTCCATTGCGTGAAGACAATTCAATAAATCGCTCCACGACGCCAAAACTTAAGAATTCGTGCAAAATTGGTTTGTGCCTTAACTCGTCAATACTAGCGCAATGCGTGGTCGCCACGAACTTAATTCCCGCACCAACCAAACTATGCAACGCATTTGCATCGTCTTGAGTGGAAATTTCGTCTAGAATTATCACCTCAGGACTCATCGTCCTAATTGCACTACTAATACACTTCTCTTTAATACCGCCCGAATATACATCAACAAAACTTCCCGCATAAAGCGAATTTTGCCCGTTATTGCTCGCACAAATTTCCCGCCGTTCATCCACCACAAGCGCATTATGGACAATATGTTTATCGCAAAGATGTGTGCAAATATCTCTAATAAAGGTAGTTTTTCCAACTGCTGGCGAGCCATAAATTATGGTATTGAACACACTTTTTTCATCATAAAGATACTTTAAAACACTCAGACTGCAATTCTTAATCACATGCGGGAAGCGAATATTTATGGAACTGAAATTCTTAATTGTCTTAACTTGTCCATTTTCAACAACAACATCACCACAAAGCCCGATTCTTGAGCCATCACGCAAAGTGACAAAGCCTTGCTTGATTTCTTCGTTAAAACTATAAATACTTGACTCGCACGCTCTAAACACGATGTCAAAAATTTCCTGCGAAGTCGGACGAAGCGCTTCACCGATTTCTTGCGTAAGTCCTGCCTCACCCAAAAACTGCCGACCAGCGTATTCTAGCACGGTAGGAAGCCCCGCACGCAATCGCAATTCGCTTATTTTATCGCAATTAAGCGTCAACATCGCACGCCTAAAACGATCGGGTAAGATTTCAATAACCATTCGGATAACCTCCTTTGCTAGTATATTATTATAGTTTTATGTGATTTATGTTAAAAACGCAAAGAAAAAAGAGCCTGTTCGCTCTACTTAACTTGTATAAATTAATGCCTCACGATTTAACTCTGCATTTTGCTGTGAAAATACCTACTCATAGCCAAAGCGTCAATCGCTTGCGTGCCTGATGACTCGCAAATGATTACAGGATTTAGTTTTAGTTCCATTATTGCATCAATCATTGGCTCAAAATTCGGACCGAATTCCGTATCTTCAAAAGTCAAATGCTTAACCTCACCTTTTGCATTATACATAATTTTGGAAAAGTGTATGTGCAGATCGTTCATTTTTGCATAACCTAATTTATCAATACCCATTTGCAAAATCTCGCAAAAATCTGCTTTAGTCCGCAAACCACCTTGCAAAATGCAGTTTATATGCCCAAAATCTAGCGTAGGAATTAAACACTCATCAAGGCTACAAATATCATACATCTCTTGATACGAACCAATTTGCGTGTACTTCCCCATTGCTTCAGGGCATACAATCAAATCACGATATTCGCTGTCCCGCTTTTGCGTCAAAAATTCCTTAAAAGCCTCCTTGATATTACTAAGTGCTTCTTCACGAGAAAATTTCATTTGCGAACCAATATGCACAACGCAATGCCGACCACCCATTTCTCGCAAATTCCTTAGGCTCTCAAACAAAAACTTCGGATTATTGATTTTAGCTGTTTCGCTTGTATTTGCAAAATTTATATAATATGGAGCATGCACACTAACTTCAACACCGCATTTTTTAGCCTCTTCGCCAATCTCCTGCGCCGTTTCGGTTTTCAAAAACTTCCCCAAGCCAAACGAATACTCAAAAGCATTTAGCCCCATTTCGCTAAGCCATTTGGGTGCGTCTTTTGTGTGCTTGTAACCCGCTTCATAAAAAGCTTCACTGTTTCCTGAAGGACCAAATCTCATTTCCTATGTACACCTCATAACCAAATTTTCATTTTTGCCAGTTTTTGCGAATCAATCTCACAAAGCCCCCGCAAGATTCCGCTACTATAAAAAGCATAGATTCCCGCAGGTTCGTCTATATTTAGACGTTTACCATTAAGTAACGTTTTCATTTCGTTGTCAGTATCAAAATTCAGCTTGGGAACATTCCCCAAGACAACCTCAGGCGGTAAGAGTTTATCCAGACTAACATCATCTAGAGAAACCGCTTCGTCCAATTCGAAAACGCCCGCTTTTGTTCGCACAAGCGCCGTCATTGTCCCCACTGTACCAAGCCTTGTCGCCAAATCTCTACACAAACTGCGTATATATGTACCCGCACTACACTCAATATCAAAAGTAAAAACGTTTTGCCTTTCCGTCCCAATCAAATCAAACTTATAAATATGTATAGGGCAAGCAGACAGCGTAACTACTTCGCCTGCACGAGTAATATCGCTTGCACGCCTCCCGCCCACATTTTTAGCACTAAAAAGTGGTGGAACTTGCATAATATCACCCAAAAACTCGCCCGAAACGTCGTTAATTTGACTCGCTAAAATAATTTTGTCGTCCCGTTTGATAACCTCACCAACACTATCCAAAGTATCAGTCATAAAACCAAAAGAGAATTCCGCACAATAAAATTTGCGTTTTGTAAGCATAAAGTCAAAAAGCCTAGTAGCCCGACCGATAGCAATCGGCAAAACTCCGCTCGCTTGCATATCCAATGTCCCCATATGCCCAATTTTTATTGATTTATCTAGCCCCAATTTACGCTTAATCATACCGACAACTTGCGCACTCGTCATACCAACGGGCTTATTTACGTTAATAAAACCTATCAAACTTTTTTCTCCAAAACACTAATAGTTTGCTTTAAAAGTGCGTCAAAAGCCTTCTCGAAATCACCTTTAAGAGTAAGTCCGCTCGCACGCAAATGTCCGCCACCGCCAAAATGCGAGGCAATTTGCGACACATCAACATCATCACACACCGACCTAAGCGACACATGATACTCGTTTTTAACAGGTTCGGAAATGCTAATGCTCACCTTTACACCCTCAACATTTGGTAAATATGAAACTATAAATTTTGTTTCGTTTAGGACAGCTTTTGTTTCCTTAAAATCGTTCTCACGCACTATCGACACTAGAATTTCATCATTATGATAAAATTTCAACGACTTAAAAGCACGTTGTGTGACTTCCATAGAAGCGTGCGTTTTGGTTCTAAAACACTTCAAAAGAAATTGGTCAGCTCTAAACCCTGTAGACAAAAGCTTACTTAGACAAACAAACGTATCAGGGCAAACGTTAGAATACACAAAACCACCTGTATCAGTGTAAATCCCGATATACAGGCACTTCGCTACCCTGGTATTAAGCTTATAAAATGGCGCAAACAAATAGAATAACACTTCGCAAGCGCTGGATCTAAAGCCCTCAACAAAGTTGAATTGCGCATATTCTTGATTGGAAAGATGATGGTCAATATTAAAGGTATATGTCGCTTTTCCACGAATATTAGCGACATTTTTTGGCAAAAGCTTTACATCCGCCGTATCCACAGTAATCAGCACATCGTAACTCTTCTCAACTTCGGTAACGAACGTATAGTCCTCAGCAAAATTGCGGAAAGTCACATCCAAAGCTTGTTCCAAAATTATGTCAGCATCTATGCCGTTTTGACGCAAAATCTCTTGCAAACCCAAGCACGAGCCAATTGCGTCATAGTCAGGATTTTGATGACCCGAAATCGCCACCGCTTGCGCTTTCTTACAAACTTTAATTAGATTTTTGGCAAAAGCTTTACTCTTCATCTAATTTCTCCTCTTTAGGAATGTTAATCGAGTCAATTAACTTACTCATCTTTTGGTCAATCTCATAACTTTTATCAAGCTTGAAATGTAGCAAGGGAACAATGCGCATTTCCACCCTATCAGAAAGTAATTTGCGAATAAAACCTGCACTGTGTTGCAAGGTGTTAAAACTGATTTCACATTTACGGGGATCATCTTCGTAAATACTTACCGAAATATAGCAGTGACTCAAGTCATTAGTTGTGTTGACTTCCGTCACACTAACCAAACCATATAGTCTAGGGTCCCGAATTTCGTTACTTAAAATATCCGCCAAAGCCTTCTTAATTTCGCTATTAATTCTCTGTAAACGATTTTGTTGCATAATTACCTCCCGAAAAACTAATCTCTCTTGACCTCGACCATAACATACGCCTCAACTGTATCCTCCAACTGAATGTCGTTATGTCCGTCAAGTTTCATACCGCAATCCATTCCTGCAATAACCTCTTTAACGTCCTCTTTGTTGCGTTGCAAGGTTGTAATCGTGGTGTCAACAAGCAATTTACCCTCACGATAAAGCCGAATTTTTGCGTTCTTGCTAATTTTACCATCTTTTACAATACAGCCCGCAACCACACCAATACGGCTAATCTTGAACGTGCGAATAACCTCACCGTGACCGATAACCTTCTCTTCAAATACAGGGGTACGCATTCCTTTAATCGTCGTAGAAACGAAATCTGAAACTTGATAAATAATCTTGCTAAAGAAAATCCGCACATTGTCGTGTTCGGCAAGCGCACTTGCTTTTGAATCAGCTTTTGTGTTAAATCCGATAATAACCGCATTTGCGTTTTTAGCCATTATTACGTCATTTTCGCTAATCGCACCGACACCACCATGTATACACTCAACACGTACTTCTTCATTATTAATTGAGTTTAAAATTGGTACAAGCGCCTCAAACGAACCTTGAACGTCCGCTTTAACAATAAGATTAAGTACTTTCTTCTCGCTATCAGCAGATTTTGCTAAAAACTCTTCCATAGAAAAAGCGTTTTTACTATTGATTTTTTCTTGCGAAATTTTGCGTTTACGCTCAGCCAAAACGTCCTTACTCAGTTTTACATCAACGGCATAAAGTTGATCGCCCGCATTTGGCACGCCGTCAAGTCCCAAAACCGACACAGGTGTGCTTGGCCCAGCCTTACGAATATTTTTGCCTTTATCGTCAATCAGCGCACGCACTTTACCCATATGCACGCCTGAGATAATGTAATCGCCGACTTTCAGCGTACCGTTTAAAACGATTGCCGTAGCAATAGGGCCTTTACCCTTGTCGAGTTTTGCCTCAATAACCATACCAAGCGCATGCGTATTAGAATTAGCTTTCAATTCACGCAAATCTGCTACAAGAAGCACCATTTCCAGTAATTTGTCGATATTTTGACCTGTCAATGCGGAAATCGGAACAAAAATCGTGTCGCCGCCCCATTCTTCAGGGACAACATCAAGTTCGGCGAGTTGCTGTTTAACCCTTTCAATATTGAATTCCGCTTTGTCCATCTTATTTACAGCCACAATCATAGGAATTTTAGCTTGCTTAATATGTTGAATAGCCTCTACTGTTTGCGGTTTCACACCATCATCACCTGCAACAACCAAAATCGCAATATCAGTAACACTCGCACCTCTTGCACGCATCGCACTAAAAGCCTCATGTCCTGGAGTATCGATAAAGGTAATCAAACGCTCCATCGTCTTAATCTGATATGCCGCAATGTGCTGAGTAATTCCGCCCGCTTCCTGACTTTGAATATGCGTCTTTCGGATAAAATCAAGCAAACTCGTCTTACCATGATCAACGTGGCCTAGAACGGTAACAATCGGCGGACGAGGCTCAGTATTTAATTCGTCATTTGAATCACTACTTGCCCTAAACTCATCAGCAAGTTGTTCCTCAAAACTCTTCTCTAATTTCTGTTCGAGTACCACACCCAACTCGCTACAAACAAGTTCTGCAGTGGTAAAGTCTATGGTAGAATTGACGTTTGACATTGTTCCCAAAACCATCAATTGCTTTAAAATTTCAGCAACACTTCTACCAGTTTTCTCGGATAATTGCTTAACTGTAATATTTTCAGAGGTAATAATTGCGTGATCAATCGGAGCAGCAACGACAATGTTTTCCTCTTTTTTCTTCTTCGTCTTGCGATTTGACCTAATTCTTTCCTCAATGTTTGATTCCTCAAGCATACCCCTGCGCATCATATTGCGTTTTTGATTGCGTCCAAAATCGTCAAAGCTAGAATTCTTGTGTTGTTTGTTATCCTTGCGTTTATTCTCAAAAGAACGCTTTGCTGTGTTGTTTTGCAAATCGTTAAGGTTTACTAAAGGTTCATTACTTTCCTTTCTAAAGCCACCATTTTGCTTGTTTCCATCCTTGCGCTCAGCATAAGGCTTCTTAAATCCGTCCTTATTCTGCTGAGCGTTAGAATTACGCTCGTTGTTGCGGTTTTGGTTGCCATTAAATTGGTTGTTGCGCTGTCCAAAAGGCTTCTTGTCCTGCCCTTGCACTTGAGTACGATTTTGATACTGACCTTGACCTTGGTTGCGACGTTGAAATTGTCCTTGCCCCTCGCCCTGCTTTTTATCAAAGTTCCGACTCGAATTTTGCTTGTTCAAACTTTGATTGTGAGACTGTTGCTTTTGAGTCTTTTCAGCATCGTTCCCAACAGAATTCCCTTTGCGTTCATCTTTAATAGGCTTGTTAACAATGTTGCGTTTTTCTTCAACGACTTTTTTCTCCTCTACTCTATCTTGTTTTGCAACAACATTTACAGTAGAAGATGCGCTCTCTTTTTCACGCAATTTAAACCTAATATCACGAGTCAACTGCTCCAATTCGTGACGCAAACTATCTACATCTTTACTCATTTTCACCAAATGCACATTATTGATTTCAGAAATACTGCGCATATTGTCAAAACGCACTTGCTTTTTTGTTTCTTGAGTTTGATTAGTCAAATTATTACTCCTTAAAATAAGTTTTGATTTGGTTCGCCAAACTTTCGTTGGTTAAACCGATTACCTTGCAATTATCCGTATTCAAGAAGATATTTAAATCTTCATTTAACTTTATTAATTTTGTGTCATTTTTTGCTATAAAATTGTCAACTTTTGCTCTCAAATTTTGCGTCGCTGTCACAGTAGAAAGCATAATCAAATACACTTTAGAGCGACTTTTTGCAATCTCATCAATTCCGTAAAGAACAGCGCCTGCCTTTTTTGACAGATTGAGAAACTTTACCCACTCATTTTGCATCTACGTATGCCTCCAAATCTGCATAAATTCTGTCGTCAATGTTCCTTTTTAGAATTTTACTAAATGCGTGCCGTTTCCTTGCCAAAGCGATAACTTCTTTATCACGACTTATCCAATAACCTCTGCCGTCCATTTTTTGAGAAGGGTCAATCTTTAGTCCGTTCGGCACAACGACCAAACGAATTAAGTTCGCTTTGGGTAATCTTTTTCTCGAAACGACACACATTCTCAGTGGTACATTTTTTCCAGCCATACACCTAACCTCCACAAATTAGATTTGCTCAATTTCTTCAAAAAGGTCCTCATCTAGATTTTGGTCAATATTTGTATTAACCTGCTCTAGCTCCTTGTCCTTCTCGTCTTGTTTGGACTGGCTCTCGCTTATAACATCGATCTTCCACCCTGTAAGCTTTGCGGCAAGACGGACATTACTACCTTCTCTACCAATAGCCAAACTCAACTTGTTGTCTGGAACGATAACTTTACTTGATTTAGCTTCTTGATTAATCTCCACACTAATAACATCAGCGGGGCTAAGGGCATTTGCAATAAGTTCAAAAATATCGTCGCTAAATGGTATAACGTCGATTCGTTCCCCATGCAATTCCTCAATAACCGCATTAATTCTTGCGCCACGATTCCCCACGCAAGCACCTACAGCATCAACATTAGGGTCGTTTGAAATTACTGCAAGTTTAGTTTTAACACCAGCCTCACGAGTCATCGCTTTAATTGAAATTGTGCCGTTCGCCAACTCAGGAACTTCCAACTCGAATAACTTCTGCACAAAATTTGGCAAAGTTCTACTAACTTGCACCAACGACCTTCCGTCACGCTCATAAGCACGTTTAACGATTACTTTAACACGGTCACCTATTGCGATATTCTCTTTTGGAATTACATCCTTAGCACTCAAAAGCCCCAAATGGTCAAAACCGCTCAACTCCAAAATAAAGTCGTCGCCGTCCTTACTGCGTACAATACCTGTAGTCAAGGTATCCGCCTTGCTATTAAGGTCATCAGCGAATTGTTGCCTCTCCGCCTCACGCAATTTCTGCATAACAACCTGTCTAGCAGTCTGCGCAGCAATTCTTCCGAAATTCTTGGGTGTAACTTCCTCCATGACTTGATCGCCAACGTTGTAAGACGACTTAATCGCTTTCGCATCGCTAAGACTAATTTGCTTATCAAAATCTTCTACTTCGTCAACAACAGTCTTGTACGCATACACCTTAATAGTCCCTTTCTCAGGGTTTAGCTTAACACTAGCACTTCTGGCTTCGCCAAAATTCTTTTTGTATGCGCTAGTCAAAGCACTCTCTAATGCAGAAATAAAATAATTTCTGTCAATTTTTCTCTCTGTCTCCAATTGGCTCAGTGCCAAAAAGAAATCTTTATTACTAATCATTTTATAGCAACTCCTTGGTAAACACATTATTAAAAGTTATGAGTGGGCTGAAGCCCCACTCATAGTTCGTTAGTATTATAACATATATTTTTCAAAATATCAATACATTTATAGCATTTTTTTGACTTTTTTTAAATAAGTTTGACAAAAACCTTTGCAGTTGCATATGCATCAGCCAAAGCTCTATGGGCATTATTGAGTGTGATATTAAGCGCCTTAACAACTGTACCCAACTTATAGTTGCTTAGACTTGGCACTTTATCACGCACAAGCCTCAGCGTATCAATCTGTTCGTTGTCAAATTTTAGACGCAAATTTTCTCCATTAAAGCTCAAGAAACTATAGTCAAAATCAATATTATAAGCACTCAACACACACCCAGACACGAATTTAAAAAAGTCTGGTAGTGCTTGTTCAATCGATGGCGCATTTTCCACCATACTATTATCAATATGCGTAAGTTCGGTGATTTCTGCAGGAATTTGCAGTCCTGGATTTATGAGAGTTTGAAAAGTCTCGATTATTGACCCTTTAGTAATTTTTACCGCACCGATTTCGATTATTTTACAACTTCTTGAATCAAATCCCGTCGTTTCCAAATCAAAAACCACTACGCTATCGTGCGTATCCCAATAATCCGTCTTTTTGCCACCGAGAGAAAACAACTCCATTTGTTGCGACTCAAAGACGGGTTGAGGTTTAACAAAATAATAGTCGTCGTTTACTTTACGATAAACTCGCTTCATCTCTTTTGTGAAAATTTCGCATTTAGAAATGCTATTGACACGCAAATTTTTATTGCCGTTAAATTCGTGAATAACTCCGCCGACAGTAACCGTCATCCCGTCCTCCATAAGTTCAAGTGACTTGAGAGCTTTTTCTTGCGGAAATACGACAACATTTACAAACCCGCTCGGGTCTGTGAGTGTAAAAGATAATTTTTTACGCTCCAAAGGTTCGCCATCAAGCTTGACTTTCGAAGTAAAACTCGTAAGCGCCAAATTGGTTACGACACCTGCTATCATAATTTCGGCACCACTGTCAGCACTCATATTTGCGATAAAATCAACTCTATTAGGCATATATTTACCATAAAAGCACTCACCTAATTCAATTTCCATATGATTTAATTGCTTTTCTTTTGTTAAAGCATCACTTAGCCCTGTATCAATTTTGGGCATATCGTTTAATAATTCTTGAAAATTCGTCGATTCCTTGTCCACTCGCAAGGTCACTACAAAATCAAAAAAGAATTTATGCAGTAAGAAATTTCTTAAGTCAACATCAAATTTTTTATTTATGAAAACTTGCTTTCGCAATTCGTCGCAAGAAATAATTATTTCTGCCCCGTCGCCGTCTTTTAACCGCTCAATAGTGACATCTTCACGATTGAATTCATTTTTAAGAGCCTTGTAGTGTTTATCAATGTATTCTTCAATGCGTTCATAAATAACTTCTTTATCAAAACAACTCTTGTTCGCCTTGACAACAACCTTACAACTTTCACCAAAGCATTCGTTTACAATACTTACAATTTGGTTTTTCTCGTCCGATGTAATCGGTTTATTTTCAGGGTACATAAAATTTATAGTCAATTCGTCTTTTTTGTTATTAAAAACTGCTTCATCTAGTTTAATTCTGCTTTCATCAAAGCCCGCTTCTTTAATCTTTTGTAAAACGTTCACGCCTCTCACCCCTGTATTATTAAATGATAAATATCGACGAAAATAACTAGCGCAAATAGTACCACCATCCCGCCGAAATGAATATACCCCTCTATTTTTCTGTTAATCGGTTTGCCACGTATCCACTCTATCGACGTAAACACCATTCGGGCGCCGTCAAGCGCAGGAATTGGAAGCAAGTTAAACACAGCAAGGTTTGCGGCAATAAACGGCAAGAACACGAAAAGATTTGCAATATTCAGTTGCGAATACTCGGCTATTGTAGAAATTGTGGTTAGTGGTCCGCCGATATCGGACAAACCGATTCCGCCCGTTAGCAACATCCACAAGAACACGAGTACTTGCCACGCAAAACCTGCCGCTACTGGCACCGACCTAACAAGCGCTTCGCCGAAACTATGCTTATAAGGTACTGTACTAAAACCAACTGCAATCGATTCAGTAGTCTTGCCACTATCGTCCGTTGTCGTTGTGACATAAAAATTGACCGTAATATTTACATTTTTGCCGTCACGCTCAACAGTCAACGGTAAAGTGCTATATTTCGTGTATTCTTTGTCCTTGATTGTAACTTTTTCGCCCGAAGCTTTTTCCTCGTCTGTCATACCCTCATAATAGCGATTTAGAATATTGTTAGCAGTGTTACCCGTCACAAAATCAATTTTGATGCCGTTCATTTCTCGAATAATATCGTTTTGTTGCAAAACTGAAGTATCTTGATAATCAGGATTGACAGTACTAACTCTAGGAACATCGTACCCGAAAGCTAGTAGCAAAATAAAGGCAAAAATTATTGCTGAAATGAAGTTAAAGAAAACACCACCGAACTGAACAATCAGCCGTTTCCAAGGCGCTTTATTATTAAACGCATTGGGGTCAGTATCATCTTCATCTTCGCCCGCAAAAGCGCAGTATCCACCCAAAGGCACGAGTCTTATGCTAAATTCTTCACCAGAGCGGAGTTTCTTCTTGAAAAGAGCCTTACCAAAACCGATTGAAAACTCGTTGATTTTAAACTTAAATATCTTACCAAATGTGTAATGTCCCGCCTCGTGAATAGTTATCATAACAAGCAAAACCACGATCGCCAAAGCGATGTATCCCACTGTTGTCATCACACTAGCAAAAGAACCCAAACAGCAAATCACATTTACCTCCTACAAAAAGTAATGCGGGAATTTCGCCCGCACTTAATTTTATTCATATTAACCAAACAATATGATAAAGAATACAAACACGAATACCGAATTCACAAGCAAGCCGTTGCATCTATCCATAACGCCACCATGACCTGGAATAAGTTGACTAAAATCTTTTACAACCGCTCTACGCTTAAAAAATGAACTAAAAATGTCGCCAGCCATATTAAAAATCCCTGCAAAGAAGCCACCCAAAATGAATGTCCACACACTATAGTGCAATGAACTAAACAAAGCACTATAGCCATAGAAAGCGTTGAATATGAAGTAAATAATCATACCCATAAGGGTTGCACCAACAATTCCACCTACCAAGCCTGTCCAAGACTTACCAGGGCCGAGTTTCGTTAAACTGATTTTTGGCCCACCAATAAACCTACCCGATAGCATTGCACAGGTATCCGAAGCCATTGTTGTCGCAAATAGGAATACCAAAGCCAGCAATCCAAAATCTACTCCCATTTCAGAAGTGCAGAAAGCCTCGATATAACTAGAATTACTCAACAAATCATAGTGATTTAGCATAAAAGTAAAGCTAAAGAATAGTGTTGGCCATAGGCACACAAACAAAGTATTGAGCATTTTGGAAAATGCGTATTGAAGGATTGAGCCCTCAAAACCGTCTCTTTCTTTTGACACTTTGCCATATTTAACAAAGATTAAAGGCCACGCAAAAATGATCAAGCCCAACACAATCATACTTACAATCATAAGTAGCAGAGCAACCCACGCACTCATGTCCGCATTAGCAGAAATCACAACCATTATAAAACACAAAATCGGATAAAATGCAACCGCAACAGTATGCGTAGGTCTATTCATTTTGTGAAGCACGTTTTCCACTTCTAGCGCAGAAACTATAATCAATCCAGCAAGCAACACATCAAAAACGTAGGTACTCAAGATTCTTAAAGCAAAGAATCCAACCAAAACAACCAAAATTATCGCACCCCAAACAATTCTAGGTACAAAATTTGCAGGTGTGTTTTTTACTTTCTCCTCTTTTTCTTCCATAATTTCCTCCTATTGTTTATAAAGCGCCAAAACGCCTTTTTCGATTTTGGTAATTGATAAGTGCTTTTTGTAATTCTTTCGGCTTAAAAGACGGCCAAAAAGTCTTAGTAAAATACAACTCACTATAACACAACTGCCACAACATAAAATTGCTCAATCGCATTTCACCACTTGTGCGAATAACAAAATCTAGTTGAGGAAGCCCCGCCGTATAGAGATATTTCTCTAAATCTTGTGAAGAATTCAGTTCCACACCATCTTCCTTTGCTAGTCTGAACGCACGCAGTAACTCATCTCGTGCTCCATAGTTTACAGCAAGATTTAATGTAAATTTATCACAATCTTTCGTCCTATCTATTACTTTGTCAAACGCTTCCACAATATCAGCAGGCAATTTTTTGTAATCTCCTGAAATGACGATTTTTGCACCTTTTTGTGTAAATTCTTCGCAATCTTCATTGATATAATCTCGCACTACATCAAAAATCCCGTCAATTTCATCTTTCGGACGGCGCCAATTTTCCGTAGAAAACACAAAGAAGGTCGCACATTTAATCCCAAGTTCGTAGATATGCTCCACAATCTTTTTGAGATTTTCGCACCCTGCCTTATGCCCCAAATTTCTCGGCAAACCCCTTTTGGTTGCCCACCTGCCGTTGCCGTCCATTATTATTGCAATATGCTGGGGCAAACGACTCAAATCTAAATGTTTATTAATTTTTATCTTTTTCGCCCCCATTACTACTCCTCTATATTAAGTATTACCATATTTACAAAAATAAACTCTAACAAAACTAATATATGCAATTTATGTAAACAAATTGCAAAAATTAAACTTCTGTAATCTCTTTCTCTTTACCTTTGAGAGCATCTTCAACTTTGTCTATAAATTTATTGAGAATTTTTTGAACTTCCGTCTCAGCGATTTTTAACTCGTCCTCAGTGATTTTGCTATCCTTTTTCAACTTCTTGAATTCGTCCAAACAATCTCTACGGCCGTTACGCATATTTACTCTAGTGTCTTCAGCAAATTTTCTCACCATTTTAACAAGTTCAAGCCTTCTTTCTTCCGTTGGTGCAGGTACATACAATCTAATTACCTTACCATCATCGCTAGGGTTCAGCCCCAAATCGCTTGCTTGAATAGCCTTAAGCGTTTCTTTTAGCATACTAATGTCCCACAAAGATACAGCGATTGTACGTGGGTCAGGTGCGCTAATATTCGCCATTTGGTTAAGCGGTGTCATTGTTCCATAGTAGTCAACCATAATTTTGTCCAAAAGGCGTGGGTTCGCTCTCCCTGCTCTTACCGAGTTCAACTCAGAATTAAAGTGGTCCAAATTTTTTTGCAAACTTGTAGTCAAACCATCATACAAGCTAGAATCATATTCATTTAACATTTCTTACTCCTAAAATTAGTATATATATATTTTACTAATAAATTCCCTTTTTGGCAAATGTTTTAAGCAAAAAAAATGAAAAGTATAGCAAATTACTTTATATTTTAATAATATTGTCCACTTTACACCTTTTTGTCATAGAATTCAAAACAAATCAAAAGAAACAGAATCAAAAAAAAGACTATCAAATTGACAGCGTATTGACACAGCCAAATTGATAATCTTCTTTAATTACTGACCAGCAGCTTGCTTTGCAACTTCTTCAGCAAAGTTGTCAACCCTCTTCTCTAAGCCTTCACCCATTTCATAACGTGCGAAACGGCGAACGGTAATCTTCTCACCGATAGAAAGGACTGACTCGTTTACCAAATCTCTAATTGTCTTTGATGAGTCTCTAAAGTACTCTTGGTCCAATAAACATACTTCCTTGAAGTACTTTTGAATACGACCCTCAACAATCTTTTGAGCAACTTGCTCAGGTTTACCCTCGTTGATTGCTTGCGCAAGGTAAATCTCACGCTCTTTTGCCAAAGCTTCTTGGTCAACATCGTTTTCACTTACGTAAAGTGGCTTATATGCAGCGATTTGCATAGCAATGTTGTGAGCCAATTCTTTGAAAGGCGCACCTTTTGCTACAAAGTCGGTCTCACAGTTCAATTCTACCATAACACCGATTTTACCGCCCATATGAATATAGCATTCTACAATACCCTCAGAGGCAATTCTGCCCTCTTTCTTGGCAGCAGCTGCCATACCCTTCTCTCTAAGCCATTGAGTAGCCTTTTCCATATCGCCACCATTAGCCTCAAGAGCGTTTTTACAATCCATCATACCTGCTTGCGTACGAGCACGCAATGTCTTGATGTCATCAGTTAAACTCATAATTTCACTCCTTATTTTTATTTAAAATTACTCTGCAGTTGCAGTACTTTCTTTCTTTGCTTCAGCATCAGTCTCAGATTTTTTAGCAGAATCCGATTTTGCCTCTTCGCTAACTTCCTCTTTCTTCTTAAAGACTTTCTTGGCTACCATTTCGCCGTCTTCGTTCATTTCCTCAGTAATTTCGCCAGTTTCCTCTTTCTCTTCTGGAACATCGCCACCCTTTGCCTCAATTACTGCATTACTAATAGTTTCAGCAATCAATCTAACCGAGCGAATAGCGTCGTCATTACCAGGAATTACTACGTCAACTAAAGTTGGGTCACAGTTTGTGTCAACAAGAGCAACAATAGGAATACCCAAAGCACGAGCCTCTTTAATAGCAATATGCTCTTTCTTGAGATCCACAACAAACAAGAGTCCTGGCAAACTTGTCATATCCTTAATTCCGCCCAGGTTCTTCTCTAGCTTGTCACGTTCTGCCTTCATTTTGAGAACTTCTTTCTTTGGGAAGAACTCAAATTCACCGCTCTGCTCCATTTTGTTTAACTTTGCCAGTCTGTCAACTCTTGACCTAATAGTCTTAAAGTTTGTAAGCGTACCACCCAACCAACGAGTGTTAACGTAGTACATACCACAACGCTCAGCCTCTTCTTTTACTGCATCGCATGCCTGCTTTTTGGTACCAACAAACAAAACAGTCTTACCCATTTTTACCATATCTCTAACGTAGTCATAGGCCTCCTGAACCAAAACTACTGACTGCTCCAAATCAATGATGTGTGTATCGTTGCGAGAGCAGAAAATGTACTTGCTCATTTTAGGGTTCCATTGTCTTGTTGGATGACCAAATTGAACGCCAGCTTCGAGCAATTGTTTAATTGAAATTGACACTTGGATTATCCTCCTTAAATTCGTTTTTTGTTCCTCCCACAGACGTCAAAACTCCCTAGCTCAACCCCGCAAATTGCGTGGCAACGGTGCTAGAAATAGTCTATGGTGTGTATTTCAACAGCGTCAATTATATCACAATTTTTATAATAAAGCAAGACAATTTGCCAAAGTTTTTTGTAATTTGAAATATTTTTCACTGCTTGCTTTAGGTTTCTTGCAACAAAAACAAAAAAAAAGCCCTCAAGTTTGGTTATTACCTAACTTCTTGGGCTTTTCTTACTCTTCAGCGCCTTGCTCGTCGAGTAACTTGTTGTAAATTGCGAAAACTTCGTCAATTATGTTGTTGTCTTCCTCAACTACCAAAAGTTGATCCTCGCTTGCGTCATCTTCCTCAAAAGCGAACACAATAGCCTCGTCGTCAGCAACTCCGTCCATTTTCTCAATAGGCTTCAAAATTGCGTACAACTTCTCTTTAAAAGGAATGAGAGCGATTTGCTCAAAACTAACAGGTTTCTCGTTTTCATCAAACAAAACGATTGGATCGCTGTTTTCAGGGTCCAACAACTTCAAAATTGGGTTGTCCATTTCTTCATTTTTTGCCATAATAAAAGACTCCTTAATTAAATTTTCTTGTCCAAATAGCTTTGCAAAATGATACTTGCTGCCACTTCATCTATGACAGTTTTGCGTTTTTCCCGCCTAACATCCGCACTAATTAGCAATTTCTCCGCACTAACGGTCGTCAATCGCTCATCTTGATAGACAATAGGCAAAGTTGTGAATTTCTTCAGCTCCGCACAAAAATCATAGGTGAACTGCACACGCTCGCCGTCTGTTCCGTCCATATTTTTAGGAAGACCTACGACGATAGTATCAACTTGCTTTTCCACAGCCAAATCAGAAATATATTTCAAATCTTGCTGAAGAGATTGCCTACGATAATTTATAAAGCCACTAGCAAACATCCCCAAAGGGTCGCTAAATGCGATACCAATATTGACATTTCCTAAATCTAACCCCATCTTTCTAGACATAAAATCTCCTCAAACCAAAAGATTTGTTATACTATAATATCATATTATTGAAATTAAAGCAAACTTTTATGCAATCTTTTCTAAAATTAATCTAAATTTTGTGAATTGTCAAAAGTATACTTATCACAATCTTTGGCACTTGCCGTAAATATATCATCATATGCAAGCTTGCCAACGAATTTCCCACTGTTTTGGATTTCCTTTTCGCCAAGAAGCGCCGTACCAAAAACTCGGGATTTACCACCCAACGTGACATTGTATAACTTAGCACGCCCCGCTACGTAAGCATTATCCTTTAAAACACTGCCATCAACGTACGAACTACCGCAAGCAACAGCGTTCCCGCTCAAAACCGAACCACCCGTCACATAAGCGTAATCATGGATGCTTGCCGAACCAACAACCATTGAATCGTAATCAATCCAACAGTCGCCGTATTGAGAAATATTCCACGCACCACTAACAATTCCGCCCAAAGTTCCAACAGGAATTACTTTTTCCGTCGTTTTACCGCAATAGTTTACTAATTCTGTATTTGCACATATGCGGAACAATCCCTCCATTTCACCAAGAAGAGGTATCAGAGAAAACTTATACGTGCTACGTCGTCTTTGATTAAGTCCTTCTTGTGTAAACGACCCTACACACTTTTCAATTACGGCACGCTCCAAACACTCTTTTTCAAAAACACAAGCATTGCCCGACACGTTAGATTTATATAGTTTAGTAGGCCCACTTACAACCGCATTACCACTCACCATAGAATCTAGGACAGACGCTCTTCCGCTTACTACAGCATTGTCCGTGATATACGAGCCTGCCACCAAAGACAAATCGCTCACTACAGCCGAATTATCAATAGTGCTATCAAAAACAACTGCCTCACCACGCACACGAGCATTATCACGAACGATTGAATCGCCATAAATCCAACAAGAGCGATTCAGCCCTAAATTCTGCTCGCTTTGGACATATCCGCCATATTCCCCCTCATCTACGTAACCACTCTTTGTGTAAAAGCCACGTCTTGCACGTATGCGGTACACTATTACACCATCATCCAAAATTTTGTATTTTGTTTTATCCAAAAAGTATTTGTTATTCATTTTCTTCCCCTCAATAACGAAGGACAAATCTAATCGATTTGCCCCCCCCTTAATTATAATTTTGCAACTTTTTCCTTAAACTTTTGCTTGCCCTTTTCTATTGCATCACGAGCAGGCTTGCAAGTTTGCACGACCACAGCGCCAACAACTGCGCCCATAATCATACCAACCAAGATTCCATCGCACATAGTCCTTTTCCTCCTTTTCGTATTTATTTTGCGTATATTTTTACAAAATAAAGAAGGAAAATTTTGGTAATTATCTAGCCATTGCCTCCGCCTCTAAACCCGTACCACAAAGCACAGATTCATCTATACAAGACGACACATCACCTGTTTGCACACCTTCGTAACTACGAATGCCCAAAATATGCTTCTCGCCCGACAATACACAATTATCCAAACTACAATCATCACTAACAACAATATTATCACGCACGAGTGAATGGCTAATCGTAACCTTGCCAGAAACATACGCTTCGCCCCAAATTTCACTCTTGCCTTTTATAAGAGCGTCCATACAAACGAAAGCACTATCACGCACAATACACCCATCGCAAATCCACGCATCACCGTTGTGTGATAAATTTCTCTCGCTTTCAATATAGCCACCCTTTTGCCCTGACACAACTATTAATCTGTCCGACAAGATATCCCTTAGCGCCATAATTCTGTATAATTTTGTGCCATTTTTTAGCTTGATAAAATCGTCTTTTAATAATGTGTATTTCTTCTTAGACATTTAATAACCCCATTTTTTCTTACGTTAGATTTGCTCTTTTTCCAATCTCTTGAAATAATCTTCAATAGCATTTTGCAAAGCCTGTTTTACAAGTCCCAAGCAATAACTCTTTCTGTTAGGCAACGCCCCCAAAACATGTAAAATTTCGTTAGTATCAAAATTCAAAATTTCATCTACCGTCTTACCAATTACAAGTTCAGTAGTTATAGACGCAACAGCAATTAACGCCGAACCTCCAAAAGTCTTGAATTTCGCTTCGGTGACAACACCGTTTTCAATCATTAAGTAAAATCTAATAATATCGCTACATACATCGCTATTTGCCTTGCCAACTGCGTTTGCACCCTTAATTATACCAACGTTACTAGGGTTTTGCAGAATTTGCGTAATTTTTTCGTTATACATATCTTACTCCCCCTTTCCTACTTGAGATCTTTGCATTGCAGAAATTTTACGAAGTTTCTCCACACACTCAACCAACTTCTCCACAACAAAATCAATTTCTTCCTTTGTCGTTGATTTGCTAATTGAAAAACGCACTGCACCTTGTGCTAAATCAGCAGGGACTCCCATAGCTGAAAGCACGTGACTAACTTCGGTAGACCCTGAAGAACAAGCCGAACCCGTACTTACAGCAATTCCGTTCAAATCTAGCATACACATCAAACTTTCGCCGTCCACCATTCCAAATGAGAAATTAATGTTATTTGGCAAACGTTGAATTGCGTGACCGTTAAGATAGGTCAATTCTATTCTCTGCTCAACTTGACTAATAAAATAGTCACGCATCGTGCGTAATTTCTTACTATTAGTCAAAATATCACGAGTTGCAATTTCAATAGCCTTACCTAGCCCCACAACTCCAGCAACGTTAGTCGTTCCCGCACGCAAGCCGTATTCCTGCTCGCCGCCGTTCATAAATGGAGTAATTAAAATCTTGTTGCTAACATACAAAGCACCAACACCCTTTGGCCCGTTCAACTTGTGGCCAGACAAACTCAATGCGTCTATGCCCATTTCGTGAACGTTGAGACTTATTGCGCCGACCGCTTGAGTGGCATCTGTGTGGAAAATCACGTCTTTTTCCTTTGCAATATTTGCAATTGTCTGCAAATTCTGAATCGTACCGACTTCATTATTCGCAGCCATAATGGATATCAAAATCGTGTCCGAACTCAAATAATGCAATAATTGGTCAAGACGCACAAGACCCGTTTCATCAACGTCGAGATAAGTTACTCTATACCCCTCACGCTCCATCTTTTTACAAGTTTCCAAAATGCTTGGATGCTCGATTTTTGACGTGATAATATGGTTACCCTTGTGACGATATGCTTTGGCAATACCGGTAATCGCCCAGTTGTTTGCCTCTGTTGCGCCACTGGTAAAATAAACCTCTTCTTCGTCGCAACCAATACCCTTTGCAACTCTCGTACGCGCAATATCTACATACTGCTTTGCCTCACGTCCAAAAGAATGCAAGCTATTGGGGTTACCAAATCCGCCAGTCAAAACAGGCATCATTTCCGCCAACACTTCACTTGATAGCGGAGTAGTTGCCGCATTGTCCATATAAATTTTGTTCATCGTTCTCTCCCTTTTCACTTTATCTAATTATATTATACCACGAGTAAAACAAAGTGTCAATACCCAAAAGGCAAAAAAGAGTAGCGAATTTATGCTACCCTTTCTACTATAAATTAGCCTCAATTACGCTAATCACGTAGTCTTTAGTCTTTAAGCCAATTTCCTTTGCCACGTCTTTGCCTTGCTTAAACAAAATCATAGTAGGGACACTCATAATGCCAAATTCCTGTGCAATATCCATACATTCATCAATATCGCATTTTGCAATAATAACGTCGTCACGTTCCTCTGAAATTTGCTCAAGAATAGGTCCTAGCATCTTACAAGGACCACACCATGTAGCAAAGAAGTCCACCAAAACCAACCTGTCGCCACAAATGACTTCTCTAAAATTCTCTTTTGTAATATGTGTAATAGCCATTTTCGTTTCTCCTTATCAAAAGTGTACAATTATTATAACACAATTTGCGAAAAACACAAATTAATTTTGCGAAATTTCCTTAATTTTTTTGTCGCTAAAGTTACAAAAATGCGTATAACCGTTCTGACCTAACACTTCAATCTGGTGCGAAATGTTCTTTTTTGCCAAAATCGCCGAAGCGTTGCATTTGTCTAAAATTGACTGCACGAACTTCATAACCTCAACAAAATCGTCTTCAGCATTATACAAAACCGCAACAGTAGGGTAACTTGGCACAGCATCTTTGTGCTTTTCTGCGTAAATTAGGCAAGTAGGCTCAAAGCCAAGTCCCAAACCAACAGCAGATACAGGTTTGCCAACCATTTTGCCAATCATATTGTCGTATCGCCCACCACCAGCGCAAGCACCCGACAGTCCTGGTAAATAAAATTCATAGACAACGCCTGTGTAATAATTCTGCCCACGCACGATTGAAATATCAAATTCCGCTGTAGATTTGCCCGAGGATAATTTGTTAACGGAATCAATAACATATTTTACACCGTTAACCACATCAGCACGTACACCGCAAGCAAGTAAAACATCATAGTACTCCTGCCCTGCGTTCTTTATGCTCTCAATCTGTTCTAGTAGTAAGTGCGTTTTTTCTTCGCTAAAATCTCTAGTTAGCATCTCAGCACGCACACCCTCAATCCCTAGCTTATCGATTTTATCAAGGCAAATGCAAACTTCTTTTTCTTGCTCCGCATCAAAACCCGCCATAGCAATCAGATCAGACAAGATTCGCCTATCGTTGATTTTAGCTACAATATCATCAAAGCCGAGCGCTTCGAAAGTCTTTGCTGTTGTGTTAATAATATCAATTTCAGCATTGCTACTTGAATCGCCTAAAATGTCAATATCGCATTGAGTAAATTGCCTATTTCTACCTAATTGCGGTCTATCCGCCCTAAAAGACGAGTCAATTTGAATAGCCTTAAATGGCGACGGCAAAATGTTTTGATTATTAGCATACATACGTGCAAGCGGAACGGTTTGGTCATATTTCAACCCGATATCAACAATATCACGTTCGCTAAGATTCGGCTTATTTAAATCCAACTTTTCGCCACGCTTAAGCACCTTGAAAATAAGTTTAAGATTGTCACCGCCATCGCTTCCCATTAGGTTATCAATATTTTCAAGAATCGGTGTGCCGATTTGCATAAATCCAAAACTCTTGTATGTCTTCAAAATTATAGCCTTTACTTCTTCGCGTAAAGCCATTTCTTTTGGCAAATAATCTTTTGTACCCCTTACAGGAGCCATATCTTTACTCAAAATTCCTCCCCCTTTTTTACATAATGTATTTGCTAATATCGTACTGCTTAACCGATTTTGCCAAAACTTTCTCTACAAGTTCTTTTGTAATCACAACTTTACTCATAGGATAATTTCCGTCGGCGTTAAAACTAATCTCTTCAAGTAGCGCTTCCATAATAGTGTGCAAACGCCTTGCGCCGATATTCTCTTGATTTTCGTTTTCAAGTTCAGCAATTCTCGCAATTTCTTGCAGTGCATCTTTCTCAAATTGTAGATCGATATTGTCGACTTTTAATAATTCTGCTTGTTGCATCGTAATTGCGTTCTTTGGTTGTGTTAAGATATTGTAAAAGTCCTTTGCTGTAAGATTCTCTAATTCAACTCTGATTGGGAAACGCCCTTGTAATTCAGGGATTAAGTCCTCAATTTTTGCAATATGGAACGCACCAGCAGCGATAAATAGAATATAATCCGTTTTGATTAAACCGTACTTTGTGTTGACTGTACAGCCCTCCACAAACGGCAAAATGTCTCTTTGAACACCCTCACGAGAAACATCTGGGCCACTGCCAGCACCACGGGAAATGGCGATTTTGTCAATTTCGTCAATGAAAATAATACCCTCTTGCTCCGCTCTACGCACTCCCTCTTCGTTGACAGCATCCAAATCAATCAGCCTGTCGCTTTCCTCGTTTACAAAGTTCCGTCTTGCTTGAGCGACGGTGATTTTACGCATTTTTTTGCGTCTAGGCAAAAAGCTGTCTAGCATATCATTAAGGTTTGTATTTGGCGCTCCTGGAATAATCTCCACCATTTTGGGAGTTTCGACAAATTCAACTTCCACCAACTCATCATCATGCTTGCCTTCCTCAATCTCTTTTAGCAAGGTTTCGCCATTAGACTTGCTATCTGCAACAACTTCCGTTGATTCGTTATTTACGTAAGTAACGTCCGTTTTCGGCTGTGTTTTATCCTTATTACGCAATAGCAAATCACGAATCTTTTTGTTTGCATTATTGGTAGCGGTCGCTTTGACTTCTTCATACTTTTCATCTCTTACCAAACGAATAGCCGTTTCTACCAAATCTCTAATCATACTTTCGACATCACGACCAACATATCCAACTTCAGTATATTTGGTTGCCTCAACTTTTACAAAAGGCGCACGCACGATTTTGGCGAGCCGTCTAGCGATTTCCGTCTTACCAACACCCGTAGGACCTTTCATCAAAATATTTTTGGGAGTAATGTCCTCCTTTAGATTCTCCGGTAATTTGCTACGGCGGTAACGATTACGCAAAGCAACGGCAACCGCACGTTTTGCCTTGTCCTGACCGATAATGTATTTATCAAGTTCAGCGACAATTTCTTTTGGGGTTAATAATTCCATACTACTCTACCTCCTCAAAGAAGAAATGTTTATTTGTGTAAATACAATAGTCGCCCGCAATGTCTAGCGCCTTTTCAACAATGGCACGAGCAGATAACTTCGTGTTGTCATACAAAGCACGCACCGCTCCTAACGCATAGTGACTACCTGAACCGACCGAAGTAAAATCTTCACTCGGACGACATACCATACCATCACCCATAAAGACAAACATATCATTTTTGTCCGCAATAACCATCATCACTTCCAAATTTGGATGCATGGCATTTGCATTTTGCCAATTATTTGAAATTTCGACCAACGCACGTTGTAAATTCCCCGAATACTTATTAAGGTTTTCCTCCAAAAGTCGTATAACCGCCAAATTATGACTAACCGTTCCTGCCATACCAACGATTACTTGGTCATTATAAATTCTGTGTAATTTCTTGACACCATCTTTAAATACCATTGTATCCAAAGTAGCCTGACTATCCGCACCGATAACAGTTTTACCGTTACGACGACAAGCCACTATTGTTGTTCCTTTCATACTAATCATATATTATCACTCTCCTTTAGCGAATCTATTTTTGTTAGCGAACGCTCAACAAGACATTTCTTTTTATCTTTTTTGGGCGCATCAATAGGCTTTAGCAACCCCCAATTTATATGCATCGGCTGAAAATTACTAATACTTCCACACATTAAATAATTCTGCAAAGCACCCAAGCATGTTTCAGTCCCAAAATCTACTAAATCAAGGTTGCTGATATATTTTATCATATTTATTCCACAAAGTAAACCACTTGCGATAGATTCGATATAACCTTCCACCCCACTTATTTGCCCAGCAAAGAAAATATTAGGTTTGCTTTTTAACTGAAAAAACTTATTAAGATACTTCGGTGCGTTAAGATAAGTGTTCCTATGCATTACCCCATATCGTAGCCACTCGGCGTGCTTTAGCGCTGGAATTAGCGAAAAAGTCTTTCTTTGTGCTTCGTAAGTAAGGTTCGTTTGGAATCCAACGAGATTGAACATTGTGCCTTCCACATTTTCTTTTCGCAACTGCACAACCGCAAAAGCTGAATCTTCTCGTGAAGGTTTTAACGGTCCGCAACGCATTACATCAAATCCCCGCTTTGCCATAATTTCAATCGGCAAACACGATTCAAAATTGATTTCTTTCTCAAAATCGTGGAGTTCTACCCGCTCAGCCAACCGCAAAGCGTTCCAAAAAATCTCATACTCCTCTTTTGTCATTGGGCAGTTTACATAGCCTTCATCAGCTGAACACGTACAGCTATAGTCGATACTTTCCCCACTAACAATAGGCGCAACAGCATCGTAAAAATAGAGTTTTTCGCCGATTAGTGTTGACAAAAAATCTGTCAGCCCGTCCGAACAAAGTGGACCTGTCGCAACTATAATAGGCGAATTTGTATCAAAATCTACTACTTCGTCGTGGATCACATTAATTAAGGGGTTTGAGTTGATTTTTTCTGTAATTAACGCACTAAATCGCTCTCTATCCACTGTCAGCGCAGTTGTAGACGGCAATTTCACTTCATCCGCACACTTAAGTAATTCGCTATCAAGTTTGCGCATTTCCGCTTTTAATAACCCCGTCGCAAATTCAAGCGTATCCGATTTTAGTGAATTAGAACAAACCAACTCAGCAAAATTTGGATTATGGTGTGCTGGGGAGAATTTTACGGGCTTCATTTCGTATAAATCAACTTCAATTCCCGCTTTTGCTAAAGTTAGCGACGCTTCACACCCCGCCAAACCGCCACCGATAACTGTAACCTTTTTCAAACTTAATTCTCCATTTTGTTTTTATTTGTTTCATCTGGCCCGCCGTTTTGCTGTACTAAAGGCTTAATGTTTTTGCAATTAGGATAATTCCCGCACGCCAAAAACTTCCCAAATTTCCCCACTCGCTCCACCATTTTGCCACCACATTTATCGCAAATCACATCTGTCGGAACAGGAGCGGATTTTTGTTTATTATTCTTGATATAATTACAATTAGGATAATTGCTACAAGCGACAAACTTACCGAACTTACCCGTCTTTACAACCAAAATACCGCCACATTGTGGACAAGTATCGCTATCACTAATTTTGCTCTCGGGTTTTGCTTCAACTTCGCCATTTGGTCCAATATTTAAGGTATTTTTACATTCAGGATAATTGCTACATGCCAGGAATTTCCCGAATTTGCTCGTCCGCTCTATCATTTTGTGTCCACATTTTTCGCAAACAATGTCTGTTTCTTTTTTCTCGGAATTTTCGCCAATGTTTTTGGTATATGTGCAAGTTGGGTAATTGCTACAAGATAAGAATTTGCCGTATTTACCCGTCCGAGTCACCAATTTTGAACCACAGTTTGGGCAAACTTCGTTCGTTTCGATAGCGGAAGAATCTTCCTCGCCCTCGATATTTTTGATATTTTTACATTTAGGGTAATTACTACAGCACATAAATCTACCATATCTGCCCGTACGAATTATCATCTTGCTACCACATTTATCACAAATCTCATCCGTTTCCTCAATATGTGATTTTATCGCCTCGCCAGCCTCAGCCATTTCCTTACTAAAATCTTCGTAAAATAGCGCCAAAACCTTATGCCAATCTTTGTTGCCGTCGGCGATTTCGTCCAGGTCGGACTCCATTTCAGCAGTAAAGCCCACATCCATTATATCAGGAAAATGCTGAACCAACAAATCAGTTACAGAACACCCAAGTTCTGTAGGTCGAATGTACTTACCCTCGTTTTCCACATATTTCCTATTAAATAATACCGTAATCGTCGGGGTATAAGTTGCAGGACGACCGATTCCCTTTTCCTCCATAGCCTTAACCAAACTTGCTTCTGTGTATCTTGCGGGAGGCTTGGTAAACTTCTGCTCAGTTTTAAGGTCGAGCAAGTCCACAATTTCGCCTTCCGTTAATTCGGGGATATGCGCTTGAGTTGTTTCGTCATCTTTTTCCTTATCTTTTGGGACATACTCCTGATAAAGTGCGGTAAAACCGTCAAAAATAGGAGTGCGTCCTGTTGCTCTAAACGTATAATCTTTAACAGCAATATCCACTGAAACCGAATTATAAGTAGCATCACTCATTTGACTTGCCAAAAATCTCTCATAAATTAGTTTATATAATTTGTACTGATCGTCAGGCAAACTTGACCTAACACTCTCGGGAGTAATGTCTATATATATAGGACGAATCGCCTCGTGGGCGTCTTGAGCAGATTTTTTGGACTTGTAAATATTGGGAGTAGCGGGATAATACTTCTCACCATATTTAGATAAAATATAATTTTTCGCCATTTGCTGTGCTTCGGGCGAAACACGAACGGAGTCAGTACGGATATAGGTAATCAATGCCGTCTTACCTCTATCCACTAACTCTACACCTTCATACAAATTCTGTGCTGCCATAGTTGTACGCTTTAATGTCATTCCCATTTTGTTTAGTGCATCTTGTTGCATACTACTCGTAATGTAAGGTGCAGGCGGGTGCGATTTGGTCACACTTTTCTTAATTCCTGCAATACGCCACTGCTGACCATTTATATCTGCCAAGAAATCATCTTTACCTTGCGCACTTGTAATTTTAATCTTTTTGTCGCCCTTGTTTAGAAGGGTAGCCTTAAAAGACTTGGAATTTTCATCAAGTTTCGAAAGCAACGCATTAATGGACCACCATTCTTCAGGTTTAAAATGAATAATCTCCCGTTCACGTTCCACTACTAACTTCAAAGTTACTGACTGCACACGCCCTGCACTTAATTTCGGCTGAATTTTACGACACAAAATCGGCGAAAGCTTATAACCCACAATTCTATCCAGAATCCTACGGGTTTGCTGTGCGTCAACAAGCCTCAAATCAATAGCTCGAGGCTCTTTTATAGCTTTTTGCACCGCATTTTTGGATATTTCGTTGAATTCTATACGAATATTGTCCTGTGGGTTCAGTTTTAATACATTAGCAACATGCCACGAAATCGCCTCACCCTCTCTATCAGGGTCAGTTGCGAGCAAAATTTGATCCGCTTTACTGGCGACCCCTTCCAAAGATTTTATAACATCTTGTTTATCTGGTAAAATCTCATATTTAGGCGCAAAATTATTCTTAATATCCACACCCAAACCATGAATTGGCAAATCTCTCACGTGACCCTTGGTAGCGAAAACTTCATACCCGTCACCCAAATATTTTTTGATAGTTGCTCTTTTACCAGGACCTTCTATAACAACTAATTTCATATTTCCTCCTAACTCCAGGTTATTTTGCAATCCACTTAAGAATCACAAAGCCAAAAAAGAGGAAAACAAGCGGTGTTAAAATACTACTAAACATAATTCACTCTTTTCTTACATAAAAATTACCTGGTAGCTTCTTAATTAAACCACGAATTTCCATCATTGTCAACAATCCAAGCAACTTTTTAGTATTAAAATCCAAAATTTTTGCAATATCGTCAAAATGTGTGTCCTCATTTTCGAGAATTTCTAGAATTTGTGCTTCTTCATCTTTTAAGTTAACAGTGCGTTCAGCACGACTAACAGGGCGCTGATTTTGATTAATTATTTCACGATAAATCAAATCAGCATTCAACTTATTGATAACTTCACTAGGTTCAGTCACACAGATTGCAGAAAAACTTTTTATTATGTCATTCGTGCCAGCACTCGCCGCACTATTACAATTGCCTGGAAGTGCAAAAATCTCTTTGGATAAATCTATTGCAAAATTAATCGTGTGCAAAGAACCGCTTTCTCTACGAGCTTCAGTAGCCAAAACACCCTCACTAATTCCCGCAACCAATCTATTACGACGCAAAAATGCTACCCCGTTTGGTTCATAATCGGGATGGAATTCGGTCATTATAAGCCCACCAGACTTGACAATATCACGAGCAAGATTCGTGTTAATTGACGGATAAATCGAATTTAGTCCGTTTGCAACAACACCAATTGTCTTGCCGTTATGCTTTAGCGCTGTTTCGTGAGCAACAGTGTCAATTCCTTCAGAAAGTCCACTAACTATCGTAAACCCACTATTGCATAATTCACGAGTAAACCTTTCAGTTTGATCTCGCCCATATCTAGTACATACCCTAGAACCGATAATTGCAACATTTCTGCCATCAATCAAGCTCAAATCTCCCACATAGTAAATCACCAATGGCGGATATTCTAAGTCCTGCAATTTTTTGGGATAACCCTCTTGATGCATACAAACATATTTAATTTTTGAATTGTTTTCTAGCCCATTAATAACTTTATCCAGTGTCCCATTAACCCTAGCAACCATCAGTTCGTGAAACTCAGCACCAGACAAAATCTCAGTAATTTCGCCCTCGTACTTCTCTGTCGCCCACAAATCTTCTAAATTTTCGTAAGCCTCCAAAATTTCATAAAGCGTGGAAAACTCAAGTTCACACATAGATAACCATATAAAAATCTTATCTAACTTTTCCATATTTACATCCAATATTTTTTATCTAACGAACGATAACCTATCGCTTCTGCGACATGCGTCATTCCAATATTTTGACTGCCGTCAAGGTCCGCAATAGTTCTTGCAACCTTCAAAATTCTATTGTAAGCACGAGCTGATAAATTCAGTTTGTCAAAAGCGTCTTTTATTAACTGCTCACTTTCAGCATCTAGTTTACAATATTTGTTTACTTGGTGTGAACTCATCTTTGCGTTGCATTTTGTATGCGTTCCCTTGAATCTCTCCAGTTGAATACGGCGAGCGTCATTTACTCTTGCACGAATATCAGCGCTCTTTTCCTCAAGTTTGTCAGTAACTTTTAAGTCCTCAAAAGATACCCCGTCAACCTCAATATGCAAGTCAATTCTGTCCATAAGCGGACCACTCATTTTTTCTAAATACTTATGAATTTGCGATGGCGAACAACGACATTGTTTGGTTTTACTGCCGTAATTACCGCAAGGACATGGATTCATACTAGCAAGCAACATAAATTGCGCTGGGTACTCAATCGTGTTGTTTACACGAGCAACGGTAATTGTGCCGTCCTCAAGTGGTTGACGCAACGTTTCCAAAGTTTTACGGTTGTACTCAGGTAACTCATCTAAGAATAGCACACCATTATGCGCCATACTAATTTCACCAGGTTTTGCCTTTGCTCCACCACCCGTAAGTGTTATTGCTGTCGTGGTGTGGTGTGGCGAACGGAAGGGTCTACGCCAAACGATACCTTCGCTTGGGTCAAGAATTCCTGAAATACTGTGAATCTTGGTTACTTCCAGTGCTTCTTCAAAAGTCATTGCAGGCAAAATTGTAGGCATACACCTAGCAAGCATAGTCTTACCAGCGCCAGGAGGCCCAATCATCATCAAGTTATGTCCACCCGCTGCAGCGATTTCCATAGCACGTTTCGCAGTCGTTTGCCCACGAACATAACACATATCGTTCTGCTCCATTTCGGGCAACTGCAAATCAAAGAAATTGCGGTGAGCGATCGGGTTTTGCATTATTGTACCACACAAATGATACACAACATCAGCCAACGTTCTTGCAGGATAAATTTCTACCCCGTCAATAAAACTCGCTTCAACCGCATTTTCAGCGGGAATAAATACTTTTTTGTGTCCCAACGACCTTGCCGCAATCAATAGTGGCAACACACCTTGCGCACGTCTAACAGAACCATCAAGACCTAATTCCCCTACAAACGCATAATCTTTTATATCAGGGCAAACAATCTCCCCCGTACAAATCATTAAAGCAATCGCTATCGGTAAGTCGTAAATAGGTCCCTCTTTCTTGGTATCCGCAGGGGCAAGGTTTACAGTAAGTTTTAACATAGGGAACTTAAATAACGAATTTTTAATTGCGCTACGAATTCTCTCCTTACTTTCTTTTATTGCGGTATCAGGTAATCCTACGATGTCAAATTTGGGCAAACCATTATTCAAGTCCGCCTCAACAACTAAATCAAATCCCTCAATTCCAGTTAATCCGAGGGTCTTTACTTTTGCTAACATATCTTTTCTCCCTTGTAGTTTATAGTTATAGTTTAGCACAAATTTTAAAAATTTCAACCCCAATTTGTAAAAAACTGTAAAAATTGCCTAAATTTTTTGATTTTTTTTGATATTTTTAGTAAAATTTGCATTTTCTACTTGACTTTTGCATAATTTTGTGGCAAGATTAATTTACTATATTGTGCCAAGGTGGTGAGAAAATGACAATGATCGTTGTAGGCAAGGACGAATCTTTGGACAGCGCATTAAAGAGATTTAAGCGTAAATGTCAAAAGGACGGAATTATTGGTGACTTGCGCAAACATGAAGCATACGAGAAGCCTAGCGTTAAACGTAAGAAGAAAAGCGAAGCAGCTCGTAAACGCAACAGAAAGTAATTTCTGTGTAAAAAAATAAAGTGAATTGAAGTTTTTCAGTTCGCTTTTTCTTTTTTTTACCATTATAAAAATCAAATCCCCTTATCCTTACATTAATACAAAAAATTGCCCCGAAGGACAATTTTTTATATTGACAATAATTTTATTAAACTTTCTTTGTCGATTGCGGTTAGGAATAAGTATAATCTAGGACCTTTGCTTTTGCCTAATAACAAGTTATAAACAATTTCAAAGAAACGCCTTTGTCTAGTTTTATCTGGTTCGCCGTTGATTTTTGGAATATCGTATAGAAGTGTCTGCATTTCTTCTTGCGTTAAGTCCTTTGACTTGATTTCGGCAACTAATTTCTTAACCCAACCACGCTCTTCATCGTTTAGCGAATTAGCAAATTCAGTGTTTACTTCGTCCAGTAACTTGCTAATTGACTCAGGGCAATAATTTTGTAGCCAGAAACTTATACGATTAAATCTGTCTTCAATTTGCTCACGTGTGCAAGTGTCACCCATTTTGTTGAGCAATTCCACTAGCATATCGAGGTCAAAATTGACAATTGGTGCAAATGCAGAGATATTTTGTGCGCTAACAGGACAGTTTTCATAGTCTTCACCACGACAAGATAGCGCCATCTCCATAATGCGCTTAACCACCTCATCAGCCTCGCCCGACTTATACTGAGCATACATCCTGTCAAACTCGTGATAAGTACGCAAGACATCTTCATCTAGCGAAATGTCAAAGCATTTTTCGGGCAAGAATCTAGTGTATAACCACAAAATAATTTCTGGAGGAAACACCTTGAGCATTTTTGCGGGAGTCATAACATTACCCTTACTACTACTCATTTTGCCATTTGTTCCCTTAATACCTACAAACTCGTAACCACGATAAAGGGGCGGTTTCCCGTTAAAAATTGGCCCAACGACCGCACTTGCAACTTGGAAACTTCCACCCTCAGTGCTGTGGTCTTTGCCACCAGGTTCAAAGTCAAAATGCTCTTTTGCCCAACGCATAGGCCAGTCCACTTTCCACACAAGTTTAGCATTATGCTGAGTACGTAAGTCAATCGCACCCTTGTAACCACATTTACACTCAAAATCTAGCACAGCGCCATTTTCCCTATCGCCCAAAACAGTAGTTGTGTGCTTATGACACTCTGGACAATAGATTTGCACAGGATAATAATGCTCCCTATCGTCTAAATTCTCATCTTGAGTTTTAAAACTCATAATAATGTCATAAATTTGCTTGCGCTTCTGCACTGCAGTAATCATACTATCACTATAGTACCCACTCAAATAGCGCTCTGTTTGGTCAATATGCTCTACCTTCACTCCCAACTCTTTTAGCGAATCAACAAAGGGTTGCTCGAAATGTTCTGCCCAACTTTTATGACAACCATGTGGGTCAGGAATTTGTGTAAGGGCGCATTTGACATACTTAACATACTCCTGGTCTTGATCTAATGGAACTTTGCGCAAGCCGTCGTAATTGTCCCACACAAATACGAAACGAGTCTTTTTGCCTTTATCTTGCAAAGCTTTCACCACAAACCAACTCGTAATAACCTCTCGCAAGTTGCCCATATGAACCTCGCCACTAGGACTAATTCCACTAGCGCAGGTGTAAACCTCGGCATCAGGATTTTGTGCTATGACTTGCTCAGCAATTTCATCTGCCCAATACATAATAATATCTCCTTAAATAAAATATGATACTATTTTATAACAATTTTCAAAATAAGTCAAGTCTTAAAGATAGGAAAAAATCTAATTAATTTATAAAATCTGGTTGCCAAAATCAGCAAATTGTGTTAGCATTATCATAGTTAGTATAACTAAGGAGTAAAAATGACCAGAAACGATTTAATCAAAGTTATGAAAACTATGATACTTTCAATGGCTTGCGCACTACCAATCGTGCTAGTTATCAGCCTTTTGTTAGCGAATAAATTGTCTAGCGTGGCAATTGTATTTTTGGATTCCGCTTTGCTTATTTCTGCAGGCGTTTTGGGTTACTTCATAAAAAATGCAAATGAACAGCGTATCAAGAGGAAGCGTGCAGAATTCTTGAAAAATCAGAAATCACAACAAAAAGAAGGTGAGAAATAATGGCTGAGAATAAAAAAGGAACGGTCGCATCTAATATTGTGGGTAGAAAGTTGCCTTACAATTTTGAAGCAGAACAAGCAGTTTTGGGTGCAGTATTAATCAGTCAAGAGGCGCCTAGCATAATTTTGAGCGAACTAAAAGAAGACGATTTTTTGTCTAAAGAGCATCAAATAATTTTCGGCACAATGCAGACATTATTTATCAAGAAAAATCACACCTATTTTGACCACATAATTCTAACGAGTGAATTAGAGAGCAAAGGACTACTTGATGCAGTTGGTGGAATTTCATACCTACTCACTCTGACGGACAAACTGCCCAGCTCGACTAACTTCCAATACTATGTTGATATTGTTAAACGTGATTCCATTCTCCGCAAACTAATTCAAGCGGGTGGCGAAATTATTGAGGACGCCTACACAAGTGATGATATGGTAAAATCGCTTCAATCGGCGGAAAATTCAATATACAAAATCAGTCAAGTTAGCGAACATTCGTCATTAGAGCATATTCGTAGCAGTCTTGAAAAAGTTATTGCTGATTTTGAGTTATGCTTCCAAAACCCTAATGCCAAACGTGGACTTGAAACGGGGCTTGTTGGACTTGACCACTACACAAACGGCTTCCAAAAAGGCGACTTAATTATCCTTGCTGCCCGTCCATCCTTTGGTAAATCTGCGTTAGCTCTAAATATGGTGCAACATATGGCAGTGAAATGCAAGAAATCTTGTGCTGTATTCTCGTTGGAAATGCCAAAAGAACAGCTGAGTAGACGTATGGCGTGTAGTATTTCGGGCGTTGATATGGCAAAAGTCTTACGAGGCGACCTCGAGGACGAACAAGAGCAACGTAGGTTTAGGCAAGCTATTTCCGTACTTGCTGATGCGCCGATTTTTATAGACGATAGCAGTATGAATACCCCTGCAGAAATTTTGTCAAAATGCCGTAGACTCAAAAATGACCCAGCTTATGGGCTAGACTTTGTGATGATCGACTACTTGCAATTAATGAACGTCGGACCTCGTTCAAAAGCGGACAGCCGTCAACAAGAGGTTTCTGAAATCAGCCGTAGTTTAAAAGTTATTGCAAAGGAATTAAACGTGCCTGTTCTCGCCCTATCGCAGTTATCACGTGCCGTAGAATCTCGTACTGGCGACCACAAGCCACAGTTGAGTGACTTGCGTGAAACTGGTAGTATTGAGCAAGATGCCGATATTGTAATGTTTATTCACCGCCCTAGTAGATACCAAGATACCAATAAAAATCAAGATATGGATCAAAGTCAAGCATTTCTTGTTCTTGCTAAACATCGTAACGGTGCTTTGGGCGACATTCCTATGCATTGGGACGGCGGAACAACTACCTTTACTAGCACCGCTCGTGACCTTGAAACCGCAAGTTTGGAAAGCACCGCCCCACCGCCAATTAGCGAGAAAAGTAAACGTGCTTTTGAGAAAATCGCACGAGAATTGCAAGGCAATTCAGCCGAAATTGACGATATTTTTGATAGCACACCACCGCCAATACCACCAGCACCGACTCAAGACGATATGCCTTACGATGTGCCAAATATAGAACCCGCACCCGAACCACCTTTTGATGATGAAATTATATCAGCGGTTACTCCAGAAAATTCTCAGAATAATAACCCAAACACAGATGATGACCCGCTTTTTGACGAATAAAGCACACTTTAGTTTAAACACGAACCACAAAAACAAAAAATCGCAGTTAAATTAATTGCGTTTTTTTGTTTATTCCCTCTCTAAAGCGCCTGTATTTTCCGCTTTAATTGTCTTTACATGTTCAACTTTGCCACAAATTGCGTATTCGCTCATAAAATCAGCCTCCGCTAACAAATCACTGTTTTGGTCTTTGTGGTGGAAAGCATTCAAAGCAAGACCTGGCTTTGGGTCATAAAAAACCTTTTCGCCTGTAACATTGTCGATAACAAACATTTTGCCATTTGGTGTCAACATAAAGTCCGAACCAGCACTCAATTTCAAACCGTATCTCTCGGCAAAATCAAAAATTTCAGCATTTTCCTCTGGAGTGTTTAAGTTATATAAGCCTTCAATCCCGTAAAAATTAGGCTTGCCCTTGATAACTTGTGGAATACTGTTTATAACAAATAAGTATTCTCTCAAACTGAAGTTAGGATCCATATGTGCTGGATGATTTACAACCAGTTTTCCGCCAATAGTATCAGCAACTTGGATAAATTGTGTAAGAGTTGGACGAGCGTCCGTCTTGTAGTACATTAAGTCACCCGGTCCACTGTGCAAATATCTAAAAAATGCTGATGCGTTACCCAACTGACTTTCGTTTAGCCCCAAAATACGCTTATATTGTTCCGTCCTTTTGGGTGATTGTTTCATCCAAGCATACAATCTCTTAATATAATGGTCCTTCTGCTCATCGCAAAATTCCCTACTAGGCATTTCCACCCCCAACTTTCTACCTGCTTCAACAAATTTTATGAAATCTGTGTCAGCAATTTTTGCTTGCAATCTATCGTTCCACCAAGGCATTTGATACATAACTCGCACTTGGTCTATACCAAAGAACAGTTGAATATGTGCCGTTCTGCCGTTGTGGTCCTTGCTGTTTGGAGTAACGCACGAAGAATCTACGATAGTATCCATTTCAACGGACGGCAATAGTTCCCCCGTGTAGAAACGCTCAATTCCGCCCTCCTCGTTAATGATTTGCATCAACGGACTATTAGGCAAAAACTGGTCAATATTGTTGTGCTGTGTCAGAGAAAGTTTCCTAACACCATTTCCCTCAGCCAATTTTAAGATTTTAATAATGTATTCCCTGTTAACATGGCGGTCAATATGCACATGCATATCAGTTTTAACCAAGCCATTTGATTCTTGATTTTCGTTTTTCATAAAATCCCTTCTTTTTTATTATCTTTATGTATATTACAGCACAAGGTTATTATTTTGTTAATACACTTTACCCACAAATTTTGCTAAAAAACAAGTCATTTTAAATGCTCACAGCATTATTTAAAGCCACTTTTGTGCGAATCGTTTGGAGTGCTTTTTTCTCAAGTCTACTAATATAGGAACGTGAAATCCCCATTTTTTTAGCGACTTCACGTTGTGTATATGCCACTCGCCCGCCAATTCCATAGCGCATACACAAAATCTTGTATTCTCGGTCAGTCAATGTTTCTTTTATTAATTTTAGCAAATTTTCTGTCAAAATCGAATCTTCCACCATTTGCATAAGATCGTATTCGGTATCACAAATCACATCGGACAACAGTATGTCATTACCGTCCTTTTCTGTTCCAATTGTTTCTTCTAGTGAAATATTTGTCTGGTGCTTTTTATTCGCTCTAAAAAGCATTAGAATCTCATTCTCGATACACCTTGCCGCATAAGTGGACAATTGCGCTCCTTTTCCGCTCGAATAAGAATTTATCGCCTTAATTAACCCGATTGCTCCCACAGAAATCAAATCGTCCGCATCTTTACTACTATTGCTGTATTTCTTTACAATGTGCGCCACCAACCGCAAGTTATGGGAAATTAGGATGTTTTTTGCTTCAATATCGCCCTTTTCAAGCCTTGCGATGTACTTTTTTTCTTCTTCGCTAGACAAAGTTTTTGGAAAACTTGATGTGTGGTCAACATAGGAAGAAAACAACATAATTTTATTCATAAAAGTGACAAAACTTTCTATTATCAAAGCACTCACCTCCAAATATTAATTAATAATATATGCAGAGAAATGCCTGATAAGTGCTTGTCCAAATTTATTTTCTTACAAAAAACTTTATATTAATACAATTTTTACTCACCTTTGCAATTTTGTGATTTTTGAGTACGGGTTTTTGTTCTTTTGCTGTAGAAACAATCGCCTTAACCAACTCAAAAACCCCCACAATTATCAAAAATATCGCAAAAATGATTTTTAGCGTATGACTTTCAACCCGCCCGACTAATAATGCCGTACAAACCGCTACAATAATCGCAGGAATCGCCACACAAACAGACACTTTATAATTTATTAGCTTGTTTTTTGCGTGAATAATCACAGCCACAACACCCATTGGAATAAAGACAAGCAGATTCACCGCTTGCGCCAAATGTTGTTCTAAACCCAAAAAGACAGTAAGAATCGGAATAAGAAGCGTACCTCCGCCCATGCCCATCCCACCTATCATTCCTCCTATCAACCCTGCTAAAATATACGCAAGAATCATATTCCCTCCTCAAAACAGCATTTTTATGCCCGCCAAAATCACAACAACGGCAAATACGAATTTCAGCGCTTTATTAGGTAAGATTTTCAAAAGGCACGCACCAATAGCACCGCCAACGATTGAACCAGTAGCAACAAAAAGCACGCAATCCCATTCGACGAACCCCTGTGTATAATAAACAATTGCGCTGGCAATACTTATCGGTAGCATAATAAGAATTGCTGTAGCTTGCGCTCGCTGATTATTTAAACCCAAAAGCAAAAGTAGTGGCACGCAAATCATTCCGCCACCGCCACCAAAGAAACCATTTACCGCTCCCACAAGAATTCCTGCAGAAGAAAGCATTATTAATCTCTTGTTTTGCACTATTTACCTCGTTATCTATAAAATTTTTAAAATTTTTAAATTTAATAACGCTTAAAAACTTGCATTATTTTGACATTTGATATATAATAGGATGTATCTTGTACGCAACAATTATGCGTCATTACAAAAATTAAAAGGTAAACAATCATGACTAAACATTCAATCTCAATTAAAACTTTACTACTTACAGTTGTTGTAACAATCAGCTTGTTAGTTGGTGGTAACATTTGGGCTTTCGCTGGAATGCAACACGTTTCGGCATCAGCAGATACTTCTGCCACTTATTCAGCCACATCAACAGCAAACGTTGTAACTTACGATTTCGAGTCGGATAGTGGTACTTATCCTATTAGCCCATCGAAGTTTTCCAAAATTACCGACGAGAGCAGTACTGCAACTCCAGAAGCGTCAGGTGTAATTAACCTCACTCCTGATGTCTATAATACTTATAGCAAAGATAATTATAAGTTGGACGGGTATGATAAGCCTGCCCAGAATCTAGACAGCAAGCAGGTTTTGATGATCAACGCACGTAAAAAAAGTATTTACTATGGTTATGAGACTAGCAGTGCAACCACGCTAGAAGCAAATAGTTTTTACGAAATCAGTGTGTCATTATATACCCACGCAAGCGCTAATGCTAGTGTTTATATTGACGGAACAGACTTTGACGACTTAGAGAATAGTCAAATTGCTCGTATCAACACTATGAACACTTGGAAAACAGTGACGTTCTATATCGCAACAAGCAAGACCAGTTCAAGTTCGGCAACTGTTCAACTATATCTGGGTGCAAAATCTCATGCGGGCAGTTCTAGTCACACTGAATCAACCGACTATGCACTATTTGATAATATAATAATCAACCGCCTTTCTGGTGAAAATTATCAAAAGAAGTCCCAAGACGCTAAGAATTCTGACTACGCAGGAGTTATTGACCTTGATAAATCTACCCTAATTACTTCTGGACAAGCGGGTTTTGTAAAAAACGGCGACTTTGCTAGCGGTTCATCTAACTGGACAAACGACGAGAGTAATACCGGCGGTAATGTTCTATATGTTAAGAATATGAACCAAGCAATCACTATCAATTCTGAATCAGTGATTTTGGGTACGCATTTCCCTCAAGAAACGTTGACTAGCGGTGTAGTGATTTCTGCTCAAGGTAGTACAGTCGCAATCAACTCAGACGACATTACAATCAAGCAACACCACATTTATCGCATTGCTTTTTGGGCAAAAGGTGAACTTAACAGTAGCACTCTTAACTTAAAAGTTAGCGGAAAGATTCCTAACGGCTCTGAGGAGAAGACTTGCTCCGCTCAATACACAAGTTTTGTGACAAGCGAAGAGATTAACGGCGGTTGGGGTTTATATGAATTTTACATTGTAGGAAACCCTCTTGCCGACACTACTGTTAAGCTTACTTTAGGAATTACTTCAGCAAACTCTACCGATTCGGGATATGTAGCGGTTTCCGACATTAAATCTTACCTTGTTTCGACGCAACAAATGACCGATGGTACCAGCAACAACTCAAACGCAAAAACTGTCAAAATGTACTCAACAGACAACACGTTGTCTTTCGATAACTATTCATTTAACTTAGTTTCGATTTCAGAAACTGACGCAACAAAGACGATCTACCCACTTACGCCGACGAGCTGGACAGCTGGCGAAACTAACAAATCAAGTGGTGTGGTAAACATTAGCGAAAGTGAATGGGCAAACGTTCCTTTTACAAGCACTCGCCCATCGAAATCTGACCTTCCAGGCTATTCTGACAACGACAACGTGCTTATGCTAAACGCATTCACGAGTGGTAAAGTTCAATCGTTTACCAGTGCTACACAGACTTTTGACAAAGACGGTTATGCAAAAATCACTTTCCAAGCATACATCAATAGTAATTCAACTGCATACGTAACCATTAAAAACAGCGATGGCACTGTTATTGCTGAAATACCTATTACCAAACAAAACAGTGGTGCGAAATGGAGAGAATACGCCATTTACCTACACAACTATATTAATTCTCAAACGATAAGCGCTACCCTGTCTTTAGGTAGTCAAAACGACGCCAAAGTTGATGGCTTTGCATATTTTGACAATGTAAAATTTGACAGCAGTTTAACAGAAGAACAGTTTAATCAAGTTACTGAAGATAGCCAAAATGCAAAATTCGATTTAACAACAAACGCACTTAGCGCTACCACAAGCAAGGATAGTATTACCCCTCTTATGTGGAATTTAAATGTTAGCGAAAATGCCGAAAAAACAACCGTAAACAGTGGAATTATAGATTACCGAAACGCAGGTTCTTATGCTTTCATTAGTGGTTTCCCACAAAATCCTGAAGGCAACGATTCAAATATGATTATGGTTATTCAGGCAGGCACACCTGTTTACGCAACATATGAGAGTAAGCTTACTTATTCACTTGACGCTAGTTCGTACTACAAACTGACTGTTTGGGTAAAGACAACGGGTTTAACTGCCGACACGCAGACAGACGAGGACATCACTGATGACGGCGAGTTGATTAAGCATGGCGCAAGCATTATGATGTCTAATGTAAGCTCGAGTTTCACAAAGATCAAGACTCAAAGTATTAAAAATGTTGATGAATGGAAGTTGTACACAATGTACATTTACACGACCGATTCAATAACAAGTAACATAAAACTCGGATTGGGCTGTACAAATATGCCTACAGCGGGTGCTGTTTACTTCGCAAATCTTAACTTCACTTCCCTAACCGAAGATGAATACAAGAACGAAATTTTAGCATACGACACCAATAATTTGCCTAGCAATGTTTTGCTTGCAACGAACGTTCCTGAGGATGAAGAAGACAATCCAAGCCAAGCAGGTAAATTTGACCCGTTTGCCTTCTCTACAATCGTTATTGCTATTGCTGTAATCTTTGCTGTTATTGGCTTAACAATCAAGAAAGTTAAACAAAACGCACCAAAGAGAACAACGAAAGTTTCAAACAACTACGACAGATTGCAAACATTAATGAAAGACGTTGACCGTCGTGAGCGCAAGACTGCTATCAACCACAAGTTGAAATTGTTGAAAGAAGAGCTTGAGCAATCGCAAACCTTCTTGGCGCAAGAAATTAACGATTTAAGGAAACAAACTGAGTCGTACAACACAGCAAAAGAAATTGCACAAGAAAACCCTGCAATTGAACTTGACGAGCCTGATGTAAAACAAATTCAAAAGGAAATCCAAGTTCAAACTGCTAAGATTAAGCAGATTGAGGAAGATATAGAAATCCTTGAAGAAGAAAAACAGCGCATTGAAGCGCAAAACAAGAAATCAATCGACAAACGTAATGTTGCTAAAAACAACAAATCTAAATAATGCTTAAAACAAAAAACACAGATCAAATGTCTGTGTTTTTTGTTTATCTTATTTTTCGCTTAAAATTTTCTTTAAAAATTTACCTGTATAACTTGCGGGCGATTCGGCGATTTCTTCTGGAGTGCCTTGAGCGACAATTTGTCCGCCGTTAACACCACCCTCGAGACCGATATCGATTATGTGGTCCGCCACTTTTATAACATCAAGATTATGCTCAATTACAATCACAGTATTCCCCGCATCCACTAGCCGATTCATAATCGTTATTAACTTATCAACGTCGTACATATGCAGACCAGTCGTCGGTTCGTCCAGGATATAAACCGTCTTGCCTGTGCCTTTTTTGGATAATTCTGTCGCCAATTTCACACGCTGAGCCTCGCCACCACTCAAAGTGGTTGCTGACTGCCCCAATTTAATATAACCCAGCCCCACATCAAACAAGGTTTGAATCTTGCTTTTGATATTGGGTTGATTTTCAAAAAATGTAAGTGCTTCTTCTACCGTCATTTCCAGCACGTCGTAAATATTCTTGCCCTTGTATTTAACTTCCAAAGTTTCACGATTGTACCGTTTCCCCTTACAATCTTCACAAGGGACAAAAATATCAGGCAAAAAGTACATTTCAATCTTCTTAATTCCGTCACCGCAACACGTTTCACACCGCCCACCAGGAACGTTGAAACTAAACCGACCTGGCAAATATCCACGTTCTTTGGCATCGGGCGTCGCCGAGTAAAGTTCCCGAATTAGATTAAATACGCCCGTATAGGTCGCAGGATTCGAGCGAGGAGTACGCCCAATCGGACTTTGGTCAATCGCAATAACTTTGTCGACATCTTGCAAGCCCTCAATTTTGTCATATCGCCCCTCAGCCATCGTGCTGTGATTAAGGCGGTTGGAAAGCGCAGGGTACAGAATATCGGTAATCAGGCTACTTTTCCCGCTACCGCTTACCCCCGTAACTACGGTCAAAACACCTAACGGAAAATCCACCGTCAAATTTTTAAGGTTGTTCTCTTTAGCGCCAACTACGGTAATTTTGCCCCCGTTTGATTTCCTTCTAGTCTTAGGAATCTCAATTTTCAGCGCCCCGCTCAAGTACTTCCCTGTGATAGAACGAGGTTCTTTTGCCAAATCTTCAATGCTACCACACGCAACCAACTCACCACCATGCACGCCAGCACTAGGGCCAATATCCACAATAAAATCTGCCGACCGCATCGTATCTTCGTCGTGTTCGACAACCACCAAAGTGTTTCCCAAATCACGCAAGTGCTTCAACGTCGCAATCAACTTGTCGTTATCTCTTTGATGTAAGCCAATGCTCGGTTCGTCCAAAATGTAAATCACTCCAGTCAGCCCGCTACCAATTTGGGTTGCAAGACGAATTCGCTGTGATTCGCCACCGCTAAGAGTCCCTGCGGTGCGTGAAAGCGTCAAGTAATTCAGCCCAACGTCTTGTAAAAACCGCAATCTTGCCTTAATTTCCTTGACAATCGGCTCGGCAATCGGCGCTCTAACCTTGTCAAATTCGTTGTTTTGCAAGAATTCGCTCAGCTCGTCGATACTCATATTGCACATTTCAGTGATATTTTTGCCGAAAATTTTAACCCCCATAGCAACAGCTTTCAGCCGACTGCCATGACATACTTCGCAGGGTTGGTCACGCATAAATTTTGCAATTTCGCCCTTGACATACTCGCTTGTCGTTTCGTGATAACGCCTTTTTAGGTTGTTCACCACACCTTCAAAGGCTCCCTTACGACTTCCACTAAATTTCCTTGTCTCGAAATTGATGTCAAGTTCCTCGTTGCAATTACCAAACATTAAAATATCCTTGATTTCTTGCGGTAAATCTTGATAAGGTGTATCGAGTGAGAACTGATATCTATTCGCCAAAGCCATAAAATAACTCATACCGAATAGACTTGTATCAATTCCCCACCCCGTAACATTAATAGCACCATCACGAATTGACTTTGTCGGGTCTTTGATAATAAGATTCGGGTCAATCTCGCTTGTAAATCCCAAACCATGACACTCGGGACACGCACCAAAAGGGCTGTTAAAACTAAACAATCTCGGCGTAATCTCCTCGAAACTGATTCCACAGTGTTGGCAAGCAAACTGATTACTGAAAACGTGATGCTCGGTCGGTGTCACCATTACGACAAGCCCGTCCGCCTGCTTTAGCGCCAATTCCACTGATTCGGTAAGTCGCTTGTCAATGTCCTCTTTCATAACAATTCTGTCAACAACGATAGAGATTGAGTGCTTTTTGTTCTTGTCAAGCTTAATTTCCTCGTCAAAAGTGAAGATATTTCCGTCTATATCCACCCTTGCAAAACCGCTCTTGCGAATTCCGTCCAAAACTTTTACATGCTCGCCTTTTTGCCCTCGCACAACTGGTGCTAAAATCATCAATTTTTCGCCCAAAACGACTTTTTCTTTTATGCGGTCAACAATCTGATCTACGCTTTGCTTGGCAATTTCCCGACTGCATTTTGGACAGTGTGGCTTGCCGACTCTCGCAAAAAGCAGACGCATATAGTCGTAAATTTCAGTAATCGTACCGACTGTAGAACGTGGGTTATTGCTCGTGGTCTTTTGGTCGATACTAATCGCAGGACTAAGCCCCTCAATCAAATCAACATCGGGCTTTTGCATTTGCCCCAAAAATTGTCTAGCGTAACTTGAGAGCGACTCCACGTAACGCCTTTGCCCCTCGGCGTAAATTGTATCGAAAGCAAGCGTACTTTTCCCGCTTCCGCTCACCCCCGTAAAAACAATTAGCTTGTTTCTCGGTAATTCAAGATTAATATTTTTTAAATTATTCTCTCTCGCACCTTTTATAATAATCTTATCCAGCATTTATTTTTCCTCTCTCAATAATTTTCTCAAAATGTTGAGCTGTTCCCTCAACTCAATCGCCTTTTCAAACTCGAGATTGCGACTCGCAGTCTGCATAAGCCCTTTAACTCGGTCAATTTCCGCACGCAAATCTTGATAAGACAGATCTTCTTGCTTATTTTCTACCTTTTTGGTAATCTCAAGAGTGTTGCTGATGTCCTTTATGATTGTTTTCGGCATAATATTATGCTCTAGGTTATACGCTTGCTGAATTTTGCGTCGCTTTTCAGTAGTTTCAATGGCCCGCTTCATACTGTCGGTATAGTTATCAGCGTACATTATGACCCTTGCTTCCGAATTCCTTGCCGCCCGCCCAATAATTTGAATAAGCGACGACTCGCTACGCAAAAAACCTTCCTTGTCGGCATCGAGAATCGCCACAAGTTTCACCTCAGGCAAATCAAGTCCCTCACGCAACAAGTTTATACCAACTATGCAATCAAACTCGCCCGCTCGCAGTCCGTTGATAATCTCAACCCGTTCCAGCGTATCAATATCACTATGCAAGTACTTGACCTTAATACCATGCTCCACAAAAAACGAAGTCAAATCTTCCGCCATCTTCTTGGTCAAAGTAGTGACCAAAACTCGCCCTTTGGACTCAACAGTCGAAAAAATCTCGCCCATAAGGTCATCGATCTGTCCTTTGGTCTTGCGAACCTCGATTTCGGGGTCAAGAAGCCCTGTAGGTCTAATAATTTGCTCCACCACTTGCCCAGCATTACTTAATTCATATTGCGAAGGAGTTGCCGAAACGCAAATCATCTGCCCAATACGTGCATCGAATTCGTCGTATTTTAGAGGGCGATTGTCATAAGCCGAAGGCAACCGAAAGCCATAATCTACGAGGTTGTTTTTCCTCGCAAGATCCCCGTTGTACATCCCACGCACTTGCGGTAAAGTAATGTGCGACTCGTCCACAAAGGTGATAAAATTAGACGGAAAATAATCAAGCAACACATATGGCGCTTCGCCCGGCAATCTGCCGTCAAAATATCGTGAATAATTCTCAATCCCTGCGCAGTAGCCCATTTCCCTAATCATTTCCACATCGTGCGCAACTCTCTCTCTTATCCTTTGCGCCTCAATTAACTTGCCTTGCTCAGTAAATTCCCGCTCCCGAATAATTGCGTCCTCTTGAATTTGCTTCAGCGCTTGCTCCAAATTTTCATCAGACACACCAAAATGCGTCGCAGGAAAAAGCAAGAAGTGTTCTAGTTCGCTAATTTTTTTGCCAGAAATCGAGTCAAATTCATATATTTTCTCAATAGTGTCGCCAAAAAACTCAATTCTTACGGCGACTTCACTACTATAAGCAGGGAAAACATCCAGCGTATCACCTTTCAAGCGAAAACTAGAACGGCAAAAATCTATGTCCTTGCGTTCGTATCGCATTGAAATTAGTTTCTGCACCACTTTCCGCATATCAATTTCCTGATTAGGACGCAAACTCAACCCCTGATTGTAGTATGTTTCAGGGTTACCCAAACCATAAATGCACGAAACGGACGCAACAACAATCACATCACTTCGCTCCAAAAGTGAACAAGTCGCACTATGCCGAAGCTTGTCAATTTCGTCATTAATCGCCAAATCTTTCTCAATGTAAGTATCACTACTCGGGATATACGCCTCAGGCTGATAATAGTCGTAGTAACTTACAAAAAATTCCACACGATTTTTGGGGAAAAACTCCCGAAACTCGTTACATAATTGCGCCGCCAAAGTTTTGTTGTGTGCCAAAACTAACGCAGGGCGATTAAGCTTGGCGATTACATTTGCCATTGTGAAAGTCTTTCCGCTACCAGTAACGCCCAACAAAACTTGCTCACGCAAGCCGTCTTGCACGCCCTCAACTAATTTTTCAATCGCTTGTGGCTGGTCGCCCGTTGGCTGATATTTCGATACTAATTCAAAATCTTTGTAAATCATATTCATTCCTATTTATTATTGCTTTTTACCAAATAATTATAGCACTAACCAATAAAATTTGCAATAGAGATTTGACATTTACAATAATATACATAAAAAAAGAACCCAGAATTATCCAGGTTCTTTTACCCAATATTCACAAAATGAAATTATTTAGTCTTCTTGGTGTTTGTGTTTGCTTTTGTTTTTGCTCTGTTTGGTTTAACGAAGAAGTAAATTACAACTCCAACTACAATCAACGAAACAATAATCATAATTGTTCCCCAAACAGTAGAACTACTTGCTCTATTTACACTGTCAGATTTTACAGTAATGTTCTTTGTTACAGTTGTAGCCTCATTTCCAGCTTTGTCAGTAACATCGAAAGTGATTACATATGTGCCAGCCTCACTAGCGGTGAACACAATGCTCTTCTTCTTGTCAGGGTCGTTATAATTCCAGTCGATCTCGGTACCGTTCAATTTAACAACTACTTTCAGGTCTTCAGTTTTGCTCAAGCCTTCGTCGTTCTTAAAGCTAATACCATCCAAACTAATTATACACTCACCGCCAACTTTTGTAGGTGCTGTAATTGCATCATTTGCAACCACAATCTCTGGAGCAAGCACGTCACCAATATAGATGTAGAAATCACGTGTTGTCGTGTTGCCAGCTTTGTCGGAAGCGGTATATGAAACCTTAATCTTACCTTGCTGTGTTGCAATAAATGTCAATTCAGCAGCCTCATCAAAATCAGCCAAAGTAAATGTCTTAAATACAGTACTGCTACCAGTATAAGTCAACTCAACCTTAAGTGAATCATAATCTACACCCTTACCAGCTTCGCTGATCTCATAGAACCAAGGCACGCTGTGTGTGTTTTCCTCATCAGAATCGCCCCACTTATAACTAGCAATTAAGTTAGAACCATCACTCTCGCCCACGATTGTAAATTCAGGTGCTGTGGTGTCAGTAGATGTAAAGCTTACAAGAGATGAACAGTTGTTGTCAAAGTCACAAATTCCAGCTTCCCCTGCGTTATCCTTAGCCCAAGCCTTAACAGAAATATCACCATCCAAGCACTTAATTACACCGTTAGGTCCAGTTTGGACAATTTCATATTCACCTGTTACTTGGATTAACATCGAGTTTGAATACATGTCTTTTACCATTTCTTTGGTAACTTCTCCATTAACAATTGAAATGTTACCGTTGTCAATGTCAACAGTCTCACCATTTTTTGTAACAGAAATCATACTAGGCAAATCAAGTATATTGCCGTACTCTTGAGTGCTAATTGGGTTAATCGATACTGAGTAGCCCAAGTAGAAGTTTACCTCACAACTCGTTGAGAATGTAGTCGTGTTTAAGTTTTGGTCAGTTGCAACATATACAAATGTGTACGTGCCTTCTTGTGTTGGCTCGTATTCAAACTGCTCCATTACAGCTTCTTTGCTAGCTGAATAAGAGCTACCGCTCTTCGTGTCAACGACTCTACCCTTTTCGTTTAATACATACAAAACCAAAGATACGTTTGTCGCATTCTCAGATTGATCTTGTACGGTAACTTTAGGCAAATTAACTTTTCTGGTTGTTGGATCATAATCAGCCTCACCTGCCTCTTGTATAACTGGTGCTAATTTATCCTTAGAGAAGTCTAGCAACTGAATCGTCTTTGTTACTGTTTCACTTGCACCTAAATCATTAGTTACCTTAAAAGTAATCGTCATAGATGTAGCATTATTCCACTTCGTCTCATCAATGCTACCCTGCGCAACCTTAATTGAGTAAGTACCATCGCTATTCTTTGTTATTGTGATAGGCTCATCACTTTCTTCAAAGGTGTTAAGCGTGTAGGTTACATCAACTTTCAATCTTTTATCCTCGTCGTCGCTAACACTTGGAGCATTAAAAGTAACTGTCTTGTCAGCGTTCTTCAATACAGCTGAAGTAGGTATGCTTGGCGCAGTGATTTTCAAATTGGTTGTTGATGGCTCTGCATCTTTCTTAATCTCAAAACTATAACTGCCCAAATATTTTGTAGTATTCGCAATTTCATTACCATCATTATCTACATAGCAAGCTGTATAACGAATTTCATAAGTGCCTACATCGTTAGCGTCAAAGTAGTAACTACCAGTCTTATATGCGTCACACTTATCAGTCGTTGCGGAATCAATCTTGTGCGATTCCTCTAGCGCTCCAATTCTAGTACTGCTACCTTTGTAAATAACACGAGTAAGCTTGAGGTTCTTGTACTCACCCCAGCCACCCTTAGCAATAATTGCAGGGAAAGTAGCCTTCACACCTTCGCCGTCAGTAATGTAGTAAACACTCTTAACATCGTAGTCGTGAGACACCCATTCGCCATCACTCAAATCAAGTTTAGAGTAGTCAAAACTCTCATCTTCAGGGTTATAATCTTGAACTGCTTTAACTTCCAAAGAGTTGGCAGACAATTTTATGTCCGAACGCTCTGTACTTGCCTTGTCATAAGTATTACCGAAAAAGTCCTTTGTTACATAACTAATACGATAATTACCTACAGCCCATGGAGTAAACTTGTAATCGGTAACATCTATAGTCTTATCATCAGGTCCCTTAATAGTAATAACGGTGTAAGTCTTGCTAGAAACATCAACATTGTTAGCTTTAGTATTTACAACAACAGGAGTAGGCAAGGTTGCCTCAACACCAACTTCCAAACTCAAGTTGTTCAAAAGACTGGTGACATTATTAGAATATCCCAATTCAACATCCTGCTTTTCTTCAAGCACTCTAAAGGTCTCTGCTACAGAAACATTTTTACCACCAGCAGAATATGTGTAAGTAACCTTAAAGTCACCGGCATCACCGTCTGCTATAGTGTATTCCATATACTTTGTAAGGTCGGTTTGAGTAAATGATTCCTTAACAGTGCCATCAGAATCAGTCAACTTAACAGTAACTAACTTTGTAGCCTCTTCATTTACTTCGCCGTCAATCTTAACATTTGCGTGAGGGAACACGATTTTGTTACCCACATAAGCAATAGTCGGAATAATCTGAGCGACATTTGACTCCAATTCCAAAGTAGCGCCGTTTGAAACAATCTCAACCACGATATTCCTTGTAGAAGTCGTGTAGTTACCGTTCTTCGCTGTATAAGTAATGTTATACTTACCTGCATTATCTGTAACTAAGTAATAGTAAGTGCCGTCAGTCTCAACTGTCGCTTTTCTACCAGCAGAGGTCGTAGCAGTAGGCGCAACGGTTTCACTACTATCCGTAACAGCCTTAGGCAATTTATAACCGTATGTTTTGTTCTTACCTGTTGGAGTAAACTCGGTCTTATCCCCTAGGTTGTAAGTTGGTGTATATTCTGTCAACGTAATCACAGGTGCATTAAGTGAAAAGCCCTCCGCACCAAGTGCTGTCCCACCCACCATCATGGGACTTAAGAACCCCAATGAGCCGATCAACATAATTGCCAAACTCATAAAGGTTAATCTACCAAATAATTTCATTTATAGGTCTCCTTTCAATTAGTAACATTACGATTTTATAACATTTGCAGTCTTTTGTCAACAAAATCAAGCAATATTCTTTACGAAAATTTCAAAAAAGTCAACAAAATGCTACAAGAGTAGTTTAATTCATCTATTTTCTTCTATACTAACTAAAAAGATACTATTTTGTCGAAAAAGAAAATCCCCTCACATTAAGGGGACTTTTTAAGGGAATTTAGCAGTCGTAAGAGCAACCGCATTTGTTTTTCTTGAAACAACAGCAGAAGAAAATTAACAAGATTAAAATCGTGCAAAGGTCAAGCCCGCAATCAAATATGCCACAATTCATAAGGACATACAAGATTACTAACCATGTCAAAACGTCGCAACTTGAATTTTTACCGCAACCGCATTTATCCATTCCGCCGAAAAGTTTGCTAAACATCTTTTGAACCTCCTAAGGTTTTCTGTAGTTTATAATTTTTTGATACAGTATATGTATATTCTTTTGTAAAGCCATCATTTGTGCTTTTGATTTATCTCTACACTGCCATTTTATTATAAAGCTTCCAAAAATGTTACATATCCGCAACAATTTCGCCAGATTTTGTGTCAATTACCACCGCAACCCGCTCATTTTGGGGATTTATAAAGGCGACGTACCAAAAATAAATACCCAAATTTAGATCTGTTGAAATAATTTTGCACTGCCCCTCCACCCCGCTAGCGAATTTTTGCACCGCTTCTTCGTTAGCCAAGAAATGCGCAACGGCAATATCCAGTGCTTGCGTAGAAGTTATCACAAATTGCGACGAAATGCAGGTAAGCTTTGCAATTTCGGTTTCGCCATTTAAGATTAAATAAACAAAAATTTCGTCTGTGTCATTTAAGGCAATTTTTAAATCGCTCGCAAAACTTCGATCGAAAGGGCTTCGCTCAAATACGCCCGAATACGTCTGCCCGTTGACTTCCGCCGTATATTCTACCGCCTGCACATCAGCGAGAGAATTCGGCACAATACTCAAAACGCAAAACTGCACCAAATCACCTTTCACACCATCTTGCGAATAAGGTTCTTCACGCAACCCGCTCCACATCGCAATGTTATAGTTTTCCGTATTTCCGCTGAAATAATTTAAATGTAACTCGGAAATTGAATTTTTGGCGATTTCGGTAAGCTTTTTATCACCGCACCCCACCAACAACACCACCGACGCCACCAATAACGCCACAAGCACCCCCAATATAGCAATTCTGTGTGCTATGCCGATTTTCCCCATTTCCGCCCTCCCGCATTATAATATTAATGATATGCGCCACCCCGCCCACTTATGACCGAAAACCCACGCAATCGTACATACCCCCCCCATTAAGAACACTAAATCGCATTTTAACCTACACGATAAATCCTATCAAAACAGTGTCCAGAAGGCTTGAGTGATTTCCTCGACGCTTTGATTGTCTGTGGAAGAAGCCGTGAAGCAAAAGCGAACCTGAATTGAAAACAATCAAAAACTCCCTCATCTTCGTCATCCTGAACCCGCCATCGCAGTGTATCTTTTGAAGGATCTGTGAGGGCATCGCCCGAACCCAGATTGAAAACAAAAAGGCAATGTACTTGCCTTTTTGTTATGTAAAACAGATTTTAGCATTTTACTATTTTGATTAGGGGTTCAGCGGTAAACCGCTTCACAGATCCTTCGAATATAGGCTTGCGCAGGTCGACGCTCAGGATGACGGCTAGAGAGCAAATTAGCCCTCTAGCCGTAAGACGAGGAGCATGCCAAAAATTGTTTTTCGGCTCAAAAACAAGCATGACACGAAACAAGACAATTTTGGGGATAGGAGCATAGTATGACCTATGTGACTATTTTAAAAACAGTCGAAGCGACACAGTATTGCGCCGTTTTTCAGTCGAAAAACGGAGGCACGTATAACGACATACGTAACTGTATAGAATTTTTTGAAACGACGCCGAGTTGCGTAGCTTAAACACCGAAAAAAAAGTGGCTCTAACCCCAAAGGTTACAACCACTCTCATATCAATATCAATTTGAAATTCGTTTTTCATTTAGCTTAAGTCTTGTTGTTATGCTGAGAACTTGCCTGCGTTATCCAATTTTTCAATTGCGTCGTACAAGTTTATAAAGTTAGCATAGCCTGTGTACATAAACTTTGTAGATGTAGATGATTCGTCTTTAGTTTTACGCAAATAGAAAGTGTTTTGCGTAGCGGAAGTTGAATTACTTACAGCAAACACTGCAGCATAATAATAAGTTGGCGTAGTAATTTTTGTCTGATTACCGATTAAATAGTAAGTAAAAGTATCACCGTTGGCATCGGTCATTTCTAGCCCATCGTCCCACAAGAAGTAAACAGCGTAAGTGCCGTCTTTTGCTAAATTCGAGTAAGATTTTGACGAACTCTGATCGTACACTGCAGTCTTGCCTTTACCCGCATAACCATTAAACATCGTGTCAATTACGGTAGGTGAACCTGACTTGTTGTATGCATCCCAGATCGTCTGAAAATCTTCTTTTGTACGGTCGTCGTCAGAATACAAAGTCAAATAAGCCGTTGAAGATTTCAGCACAATCCTATCAGGAGTCTTCTCAAACTTAACACCTGTATGAGTTGGAATTACAGCCAAAAGGATTGTAGTAAGAATAAGAATACCGATAATTGAGTACGATACAATAAAGAATATTAAGTTACCCTTGCTCAAACTCTTGAAGAATGATAACTTCGTGCTGTCTTGCACTAATTTTTTTGTGTTGTCTTGATTTTCCATAGTCATTACCTTTTTGTATTAATATTTAAAGCAAAGTACCAAATTTTGCTACACTATAATATCACAATAAACCGATACGGTCAACTAATTTTCACTGTTTTTTGTTTTTGTTTTGCTTTTTTCAGCATTTTTTGTAGAAACTTGGTCAACTTTCACTTCGTTAGCCGATTCGCTAGCACTTTGCTCTTCAGTTGCTTCAACAGAATTTTCTGCTTTAGTCGTCTTGTTGTCTTCCTTCTTTTCAGCAGAATTTTCCTTTTTAGTAGATTTTTTGTGTTTCGAATCAGTTTGGCTCGAATTTGTGTAAGCCCCAAAGACAGTTTTACCAAAATCGTCCATAGCGCTCATGGTTTCGGCGGTTTTTTGTTCCTCTGCTTGCTTTTTACGAGCCAGAACCTCTGCATCTCTTTTCTTACGCTCGGCAGTACGTTTATCCATAGCTTCCATAACTTGCGAAGAAGTCATACCACTCATCAATTCGTCAACCTCTTCAGCGTAAATCGTTTGTTTTTCAAGCAAAGTCTTAGCCATTTCGTCCAAAATACTACGATTTTTGGTTAATATCTCAATTGCACGCTTCTCGCCCGATTCGATAAATGCCTTAACTTCCGCATCAATAAGGTCGGCAGTATGCTCACTAATGTTTGACCTTTGTTGGAAATCACGACCCAAAAATACTTCGCCACCCGATGCATAACAAACAGGCCCTAATTTTTCGCTCATACCATATTTGGTTACCATATCACGAGCGATATTGGTTGCAACCTCGATATCGTTTGACGGACCAGTAGCCACATGCCCAAAAATCAATTTTTCGGCAGCACGACCACCCATAAGCCCTGCAATATGATTAAGCATTTCTTCACGAGTAAGCTGGTAAGTATCCCCGCCATGCTTACGGTCAATTTGACTTGTCATACCGCCCGACATTCCACGTGGAATAATGGTAACTTCTTGGACTTCCTTGTCATCGCCGTTGATTGATTTAATAACAATTGCGTGACCTGATTCGTGATAAGCGGTAAATCTCTTTTCTTCATCACTCATCTTGCGATTCTTCTTTTGCGGACCATATTCCACCTTAAGCGAACCCTCAAAAATATCAGTTTCGGTAATCAAATTCCTATTGTCACGAACAGCTAAAATTGCCGCTTCGTTAAGGATATTTTCAATATCAGCACCCGTAGTTGACGGCAATCTTCTTGCAATTCCTTCCCAATCAATATCGTCAGCAAAAGGCTTATTCTTCGCATAAAGCTTGAGAATCTTAATTCTACCCTCAAGGTCAGGCACGTTAACGACAATTCGTCTATCAAACCTACCCGCACGCAGTAGCGCTGGGTCAAGAACATCAGGGCGGTTGGTTGCAGCAATAACCACAATTCCCGCACTCGACTCAAAGCCGTCCATCTGCACAAGCAATTGATTCAAAGTTTGCTCACGCTCGTCGTTTGTGTTACCAAGCCCTGCACCTCTTTGACGACCTACAGCATCAATTTCGTCAATAAAAATCAGACATGGACTGCTACGCTTTGCTGTTTCAAACAAATCACGCACACGAGCAGCACCGACACCGACATACATTTCCACGAAGTCACTACCCGTAATGCTAAAGAACGGAACACCCGCTTCACCAGCAATCGCCTTTGCAAGCAAGGTTTTACCTGTTCCAGGAGGGCCTACAAGCATAACACCTTTAGGAATTCTAGCGCCCATATCGGTAAATTTGCGTGGGTTTTTCAAAAATTCTACGATTTCCTGCATTTCTTGTTTTTCTTCGTCACAGCCAGCAACATCAGAAAAACGCACTTTCAAGCCACTATCCATTCTCGCTTTACTACGGCCGAATTCACCATTTTTGCCCGACATTTTGGTCATAGCTTTATAAACAAAGTACCCCAAAATCACTAGCATTATAATATAAATGTATGGCAAAAGCCTACTGAGTAGCGGTTCAGAAACAGGCGACGCAGTAATCTGAATCGTGGTTGTATCCCCGTTGACTTTCTCTACTTTTGTCTGAATATTCTCCACCTGATAAGTGTAAGCGACAACCACATAAAAATCGTATTGTTTAGGGAAAGCCTCAAGTTTTTTCTTTGTTGCCTCCTCAGTTTCCCCTTTATAAATACCATAAACGGTAGTACCATAAAAATGCACAGCCGCTATTTGAGTATTTTCTGTAGAAGTACCCAATTTCTCGTAAAATGTATCGATCGTGATTTCCTTTTTGCTGTCGCCCGAACCCAAAAACGCAAACAACAACACAACAATAAGAAACGCAATCAGCAAAATTGGAAAAAGCGAAACACTTTTTGGCCCATTATTCATTGGTCTATTCATTATTCTCTCCTTAAATTATTCCATTAATTCAATAATTAATATTGTCAAGTATAACACAATTAAAACAAAAAATAAAGCATTTGCACACAAATTGCTTATTTTTTTACATAAAAATCCCTTTTGTACATTTTTTTACAGCGTTACCACGCTCGTAATAAAGAAATACAGCGCATTTTTATCACTCATTTCGCCTGCTTTAATCTTGTAATCAAGACTCGCACCCAAATCAAGCGCTTTTTTTAGTTTCGGCAAACTAAATCTCGCCCCCGTTTCTCTAGCAATCTTAACCGCATATTCTTTTATGCCTAATTTGGTCGCAACTACCGCATTACTGTCTTTGCTTGATAATGCAAAAAACATCCTACGGAAATTGCCCACAATAAGCATAATCAACATTTGAGGTGATTCTTTTCGCAAAAGCAGTTGCTCCACAATTTGCATCGCCTTTTTGCCGTTTTTATTTACAACGGCGTTACTTAATTCAAAAACATCGTATTCAATTTCACGATGAACATTCTGCTCCACGATTTCTAAAGCCACAAGCCCGCCCGAGCCAAGCATATTGCCTAACTTTATTACTTCGTTGTTGATTCGTGTGTAATCATTATTGCAATAATTGATAAGCCTTTCTAGTGCGTCGCTGTTGATTTTTACTCCAAAAGTATTGAGTTGCGTGACTACAAGTTTAGCAAGCATTGTCGAGTCCATCGGCGAACAGTCGACAATTTCGCAAAGCGGTTCAAGTTTCTTTAACGCCGAATTCCCCACCGAATCCACGATTATTAAAACGGTAGAAAGTAGCGGTTTTTGTAAATATTTGATTAGCGGTGCAACTTCGTCAGCTTTTTTGACAGCGATATCTTTTAGCACCACGACCCTGTGTTCGTCCATCATAGGAATCGACAGACAAGCAGAGATTATCGCCGACATATCGGTGTTTTCATCGGTAAAATACGCCAAATTAAGATCCTTAATCTTTAACGAAAAGTTAACAATCATTTCGACTGATTTTTGCCGTAAAAACGCATCGCTACCCTTGATAAAATATGCTTGCTTAATGTTCGATAGAGATTTTTTTAATTCTTGAAACTTCATAATTTGCACCTTTATTTGTATTTTAACACAATTTATTAAGATTGTAAAGCGTTTTCGCCACTACAAAATCATAAAAAAGGATAAAACAAATCCAACCAAAAATACCGATAAAGTCGACACAGCTAAAGGAATTTTGACATACGGTTTTGCAATACATTGCTGACTGCAGAAAAATGTAGCAAAATACCAATTTACTAGCGCCCAGTCGGGAATTTTATTTAACGCAACGGACGCATAAGGCACAGACGCAAATAACCACGCCCCCTTATCGACAAGCCAAAATCCCCACTGCAAAAGCCATAAAATTCTATCAATAAACGGAATTATTAGCGCAATCAACGTAATACAAAACAAAATCATAAACACATAACCAAAAAGCGGAACAAGAATCAAGTTCGCAAGCAACCCAACAAGCGAAAAGTATCCAAACGCATTGATAATTATCGGCGCAGTCATTAGTGTCGCTGAAACGGTTAACGCAATCGGTCCAGACAGTCTGCCGAATTTTAATCGAACCAACCCACGCTCAATCGGTTTGTATAGCAAAAAGATTCCAAATACACCCAAATAACTCAACAAAAAGCTTAAATCGAACACATACATAGGGTAAATCAATAGCAGAATTATCCCCGAAAGCGATATACTCGTCAAATCATCTCTTTGCTTGCCGAAAAGTTGAGCAGTAACAAGGAAAATTGACATCATACTCGACCGCACAATACTCGGCGTCATATCGCATAAAATTGCATAAAAAGTAAGAATAACAATGATAACCGCCACTTTTACCCAGCGATTCGCTCGCACTTTCTTTAACACCCAAAGCAATAATAACATTATAAATGCTGTGTTTAACCCACTTACTGCAACCACGTGCATAATACCAGAAATTTGAAAGTTATAAGCAATTTCAGGATCCAACTCCGTCCTGTCTCCCACCAATACACTAAACGCAAGCCCTGCGTACTTTTCGCCCATATTTTGCTTGTACATATTCCTAATGCGCTCACGCAACGAGTCCCAAAAATCCATTTCACCGTCAATAAAAGTTATCGATTCAAGATCAGTAAAGCAAGAATATTGATAATTGTTTGAATATGCAAATGTATTGATTTCCTTTGTTCCAAAGACTGGTGTCGCCACCAATTTGCCAGTCAAAACGATTTCGTTGCCTGGAAGAATTTTGGACAGTTCAGCCTCCGAATAACTCGTTTCGCCTTCTCTATAATAAAGATAAATGAATACATTGCTATTCAGATTTCTTATGCCATTGACCGAAAATTCACCAATAACCTGCACATTACTTATTATAAAATATACGCCTTTTTCCTTTTCTATGTAGTTGCCCTCAACTTTGCCGTAAACACTGTAATTCATATCCTCATTTGGCGTAAAGTCTACCTTGTGCCGAGCATAATCAACGTGATACATCCCAAAACCCAAACTCATAAACAACACGATGACTACCACGAATTTCCACCAGCCCCAGAAATACGCAAAAAATTTTGATTTCGGGAAAATAAAATGAAACACAAAAAAGACTAGCAGAATTCCTAGGAAAATCACAAATCCATACAAAAACCACGTACTGTCATAATGATAAAGTTTTCCAACCCAAATTCCTAACGCTAGCGATAAAAATGCAAAAAATATCAGTCTAAAATGTGCAATCATCCTCTTTTGTATTCCCTTCGCAGTTTTTCCCTATTTTATCATACAACATAGCAAATTTCAATACCTATTTCGCAATTTCCCACCAAATTTCACCTTTTTCTTCCCTCTCTACCTCCAAATCGCCTCAAAAATCTCACCGCACCCCCCACAAACTCAAGAAATCACCCAGCAATTTACCCCCACTGCCTCACGCCCCGCCTAAAGCTTTTATGGTCAGAATACTCACATATAATTGTAAATATAATTGTATAAATTATGTATAGTGATTTTGGGCTTTTAACGTTTGGAGGAATGATGACGGACAAAGGGAAACCTTTGCGTTAAAAGGATATATTCCTCTTCAATTATGCAGACGGGCGGGGTGTTACCCCGCCCGTCATCCTGAGACTCGACCCGCGCTAGCCTATATTCGAAGGATCTGTGAGGGCATCGCCCGAACCCAGATTGAAAACAAAAAAGGCAGTCCTTTGCCTTTTTTGTTATATAAAATGAATTTTAGCATTTTACTATTTAAATTGGGGTTCAGCGGTAAACCGCTTCACAGATCCTTCGAATATAGGCTTGCGCGGGTCGACGCTCAGGATGACGGCTAGAGAGCGAATTGCTCTCTAGCCGTAAGACGACAAAAAAGCCCGCTTGGGCTTTTTTGGTCATTTTAATATTATATATAAATATTTTACAATTTAAAGTACTTAAAAGAACGGAGTTTTTCGGGGGAGAAGCAAGCAAGACGAGGAGCATGCCGAAAATCACGAAGGCGCATAGTCAGACCTATGTAACTG
>CAVEBU010000004.1:0-59700 GCA_963614045.1 Alistipes finegoldii
CGTTTACGGCGTGGACTACCAGGGTATCTAATCCTGTTTGCTCCCCACGCTTTCGAGCCTCAGCGTCAGTAATGTTCCAGAAGATCGCCTTCGCCGCCGATGTTCCTCCAAATATCTACGCATTCCACCGCTACACTTGGAATTCCATCTTCCTCTCCCATACTCAAGCCTTGCAGTTTCGAGGGCAATTCCGGAGTTAAGCTCCGGGCTTTCACCCACGACTTGCAAAGCCGCCTACGCTCTCTTTACGCCCAGTGATTCCGGACAACGCTTGCCCCCTATGTATTACCGCGGCTGCTGGCACATAGTTAGCCGGGGCTTACTCATGAGATACCATCATTTATTTTTCTCTCATAACAGAAGTTTACAATCCGAAAACCTTCATCCTTCACGCGGCGTTGCTGGGTCAGAGTTTCCTCCATTGCCCAATATTCCCTACTGCTGCCTCCCGTAGGAGTCTGGACCGTGTCTCAGTTCCAATGTGGCCGATCACCCTCTCAGGTCGGCTAACTATCGTAGCCTTGGTGAGCCATTACCTCACCAACTAGCTAATAGTACGCGAGCCCATCCTATACCGACCGTAGCCTTTTACCTCTGCACCATGCGGTGCTGTGGTCTTATGCGGTATTAGCAGCCGTTTCCAGCTGTTGTCCCCCTGTATAGGGCAGGTTGCTCACGTGTTACTCACCCGTTCGCCACTCGGTATATTGCTATACCTCGTACGACTTGCATGTATTAAGCACGCCGCCAGCGTTCGTCCTGAGCCAGGATCAAACTCTAATGTTTAATTATGACTCAAAACCAAACTACTTGCGTAATTTGAGATTTTGATTAATTGTTAATTATGTTGTACTTTCGTACAGAAATTGACAAGAACTCAAAAAACCTTAACTAAATCTTGTATAAAAAACTATTCAATTTTCAAAGTGCTTGTCACACGTTCTCACGTGATGACGGTGTCCATTATATCAGTTAATTATGAGATTGTCAACAACTTTTTTCAAAGTTTTTTTAGAAAATATCAAAAAAGTGGTGTTTTTTGCTCTTTTTTGGTGTATACTCAGTCAACCCATCCGGGTGTTTGCGGTTTTTATGGTGATTTGCAAGCAATTTTTGATTACTAAGACGAATTTTACGGTTGCAGTTTCTTTAAAATTCACCCTCCAGAAACTCCACCCCGTTCCTTATATATATTATATATATTATATATAGCAAAAACGATTGACAATTGCGCCCAAAAAGTGATATTTTATAAAAAACGCAAAAGGAAAAAACGATTATGAAAATTTCAAAATCTTGGTATGAACTACTTAAACCCGAATTTGAGAAGCCTTATTACAAAGAATTGCAAGCTTTTCTTGATGCCGAATATCGTGACTACACAATTTACCCTACGCCTGACAACGTATTTAATGCGCTGAATCTCGTTCCATACAAGCAAGTAAAAGTGGTTATCATCGGACAAGACCCCTATCACGAGCCAAGACAAGCACACGGACTGTCTTTTTCGGTGCAGAAAGGCGTGGATATTCCGCCGAGTTTACTAAACATCTACAAGGAAATTCGCAACGACTTGGGCTACCCTATTCCAAAATCTGGCGATTTAACTCAATGGGCAAGGCAAGGCGTTCTGCTCCTAAACTCCGTCCTAACCGTTCGTCGAGGACTAGCGAATTCGCACAAAAACAAGGGCTGGGAGCAATTCACGACCGCAATTATTAGCTTACTGAACGAGCGAAACGACCCTGTCATCTTTATGCTTTGGGGCAACAACGCAAAGCAAATCGGCGAAGTGATTGACAAAAACCGCCATTTTGTGCTGACCGCACCGCACCCAAGTCCACTGTCCGCACATTCGGGATTTTTCGGGTGCAAGCACTTCAGTAAATGTAACGAATTCTTAAAGTATATGAAAAAGCCCGAAATTGACTGGCACGTTTACGACGACAAATAAAAAAGTTATGCAAAAAGCATAACTTTTTTTAAAGTGTAATATCAGCATCGTCTTGCTGTTCTTGTGACTTTAGACGCTTCTCAACCGCACAAGTGAGATAAACGCCGACACCGATACACAAGACGCTTGCACCAACTATTGTTAGTAACGCATACGCAATAGGCAAGTTTGCGACGGCGCACGTGATAATGACTGAAGCCACCAAAATTCCGACCGAATTAAATAGGGACACGAGCCAAAACAGTCTTAAATGCATTTCCTTAGGGTAAATCCTATGAATAATGTCATAAACAAACAAATTGTATATGTCGTGCATACAATACAAGATAATGACTCCCAAACTAACAAGAATTAGTTTTAGGGTAAAATCGTGTATTAAAATCAACGGCAAAGACATCAAACTCAGCGAAATCGCAAGCAAACATGGTAAAATTATACCCAACTTCGCCCCCGCTTTTTTAATAATCTTGCTGACAAAACAGTTTGCAACTACACGCATACCACGACCGACGAAAATTACGATTGAAATCGCCGACACAATCAGCCCCACTTCTTCAAGCGAAACCTTTGTGTACTGACTTCCCACGAACCAGCACCCCTTGAACAGCACTGTAAAAAGAATGAACATAACTGTAAACAGCAGAAGCGATTTGTCCATTTTGTGATTTTGCCTTGACAAAACCTTTGTCGCCTCATACCTCCCGCCTGTTTCATCACGCACAAAAAGTGATGTTACAAAAGCAATTACAGTGACCGTAATGCACAAATACATCGGCAAGTAGTTATTTATATCAAAGAGCGTACCAGCTACCAAAGCAACGACCAGCGATATAATTGAATAGAGAAGTCTGCCACGTGCGTTAATTCCAATAAAATCGTCCTTTCTACCATATTTTTCAAGGTTGTTTTCCAAAATCAGCGGAGAAACCACCAAAAATTGACTTTTTTTGAAGTACAAAACGTTAGCTATTATAAAAAGAATAAAATTATTGCCAAATGTAAAAAGCACCGCCGAACACATTAAAAGAAATGTCGCCACACGCAAAGAAGCGTTATTGCCGATTCGTGCGATTAAATAAAGACACGGGATAGTTGTAAGCAAATCTACACCCGCTGCGATTATGTCGAGCATAAAGAATTGCTCACTGCTAAGCCCTTTTACATCTGTCAAAAAGGCGAAATTAATCACCCAAAAGAAAAATATATCACAGCCGATTGCATATAAAATCGGCCACAACCGAATATTGCGTGAAGTATTTATGTTACCCATCCTATTTTCTCCATATAACATAGTATACAAAAATTCGACAAGTTAAGTCAAGCAAAAAAGAAAAAACTTTGATAAATTCACAAAGTTTTTTGATAATTTAAAAAATTTTAAAGTTTTTTCTGCTTTTTCTTGCGTAAAATATCGCCCGCACGCAATTCAAACGGACACTTTAATTTAAGTTGCTGTTGCACAAGCATTGCGTCAGTTACGACTTCGCCGTCCGAATTGTACATTTCGCCAACCGCAAAAGTCTTATTAAATGTATCTCGTGGCGACAAAATTTCCAACTCGTCACCAACTGCGAAACGATTCCGCTGTTCCACAACCGCAAAACCGTCCACGCTATCACCAATTACTTGCGCCACAAAATCGTATGTTGACACAGGCTGGCTAGATTCGAGGAATTCCTTATCGCCCTCGTGCAAGAAAAATCCTGTCGTAAATCTACGATGGCTACACTTTTCTAACTCACAAACACGGTTTGGGTCAATTTTGTACGAAGCAGGGTTCTGCTCCAACAAATCAACCGCACGCCTATAGGTGTTTACAACATTTGCGACGTAGTAAGGGGACTTCATACGACCTTCAATCTTAAAACTCGTAACACCCGCATCAGCTAATTTGTCGAGGTAGTTTACCATACACAAATCTTTACTATTAAGGATATAGGTACTACGTTCATCTTGTTGAATCTCGTACTCCTCACCTTGTCCCGACTCTTTGCGACATTTTTCCGTAATGTAGTATTCCCAACGGCACGCTTGCACGCAAGCACCACGATTGCTATCACGCCCCGTAAAATAGTTGCTTAGCAAACATCTTCCACTGTAACTTATACACATCGCACCATGCACAAACGCTTCTAGTTCAATTTGAGGTGGCAGGTAATCACGAATTTCCTTTATTTCTTCAATACTCAACTCACGTGCCAAAATTATCCTAGTTGCGCCCGCATCAGCCCAGAATTTCGCCGAATATTTATTTGTCGCACATGCTTGCGTGGATAAGTGAATTGGTAAATTCGGAGCAACTTCTTTGCACAAACTCATAATTCCCGCATCGGACACAATCACCGCATCAGCGCCGATTTCTTGCAAATACACAAGGTAATCTGACAGCCCAACAAAGTCGCTATTGTGCGCTTGAATATTTACCGTAATGTACGCTTTCTTGCCCAAACTATGCGCAAAATCAATATATTCACGCAATTCGTCTTCCTCAAAATTCTCACTAAAGGCACGCAAACCCCACTTTTTGCCCGCAAAATAGCAGGCATCAGCACCGAAATAGTAAGCTGTCTTTAATTTTTCTATGTCGCCAGCGGGCGCTAAAATTTCTAATTTACTCATTTTCTTCCCCTCTAAATTTTACGACACTCAAACCATCGCCAATGTGCAAAATTTGCGTGTCAAGTTTTTCATTTTGCTGTAATTTCGTTAAAAATTCATCCAAAATCTTCGCAGTCCTCTCAAATCTATGCTCGGTAATTTCCACCCCATCTCGCACCATACCACGAAAAAGCACGTTATCGGACACCCAAACACCTTTTTTGCTTAAAAGTGGCAAAATTAAGTCAATCATATCGGAATAAAACGTCTTGGGCCCATCGAGAAAAATCAAGTCAAACTTCTGCCCCAAAAGTGTCGGCAAAGTCTTCATACAGTCACCCTCAATAATTTGCACACGAGCAGTCAGCCCCTGATTCTCGAAATTTTCCACCGCTTCTTCAATATTCGGCTTACTCACTTCGCAACAAACCAACGTTGTGCCGTCATAACTTTTGAGCATATTTGACCCCGAAAAACCAATTGCCATACCGATTTCAAGAATTCGATTCGGCTTGCGTTCACGCACAAGCTTGCACAAAAATTCTCGAGTATCAGGCAAAACGACGGGAATTTTGTTTTTTCTGGCGTATTTTTCTAATCTTATCAAATATTCGTCCAACTTACAGCTCCATAATTGTAGGAATAATCAAAGGTTTACGCTTGGTGCGTTTAAAAAACAGATTTGTCAAAGTTCTGCGGATAATTAGCTTCATCTCGTTCCAATCAATTTTGTCCGCACCCGTACTTTTTAATGCGTCCAAAGTCACTTGCTTTGCTTCCCTCAAAATGTCGTTCATCTCTTGCGGATAAATAAACCCACGAGGAATTATTTCAGGACCCGAAAGAACCTGCCCTGTGCGAGAATTCACTGTCAACGCAACCACGCAAATTCCGTCTTCGGCAAGCTGAAGCCTGTCTTTTACAACAGAATTTTCAAGTTCGCAAATTGTCTTGCCATCAACCAACTTTTCGCCCGAGCGAACATCAGCTAGTTCAATCATTGAATTTGGAGTAAGCTCCACCACCGAACCAACGTGCGGTACGATGATATTTTGTGGCTTTGTACCCATTTTGATTGCAAATTGCTCATGATATTTAAGGTGCTTTATCTCACCATGCATCGGCAAAAAGAAACGAGGCTTTAGAAGTTTGTGCATAATCATAAACTCTGTTTGACAAGCGTGACCCGACGCATGCACGTCGCTTAAATCGTCGTAAATTACGTTTGCACCCTTGCCAATAAGTTCGTTAATCATATTTGTAACCGATTTTTCGTTACCAGGAACAGGTGACGACGAGAAAATAACTGTGTCATTTGTGCCGATTTTGATGCCAGGAATTTCGCCGTTAATCATACGGTCGATAGCGGTATGCTCTTGACCTTGACTACCCGTCCCCAAAATCATAATTTCGTGGTCCTTAAATCTCCCAGCCTTTTCGATATCCACAATTAATTTGTGGTCAAAGTGGATTTCGCCGATTTTCATAGCGAGTTCCATATTGTTAATCATACTGCGCCCCGCAAAAGCGACTTTTCTGTTGTATTTGCGTGCCAAATCCATAATTTGCTGTACACGATGAACGTTTGAAGCGAACGACGTGACAATAATTCGCCTAGTTTTCGCTTGCTCAAAAATTTCCGCCAAAGTCGCCCCAACGACGCTTTCGCTCATACTCATACCAGGTCGCTCGATGTTGGTGCTTTCGCACATCATAAGAAGCACACCTTTCCTACCCAATTCACCGATGCGGGATAAATCTGTCGTTTCGCCTGCAATTGGCGTAAAATCGATTTTGAAGTCACCCGAAACGAACACAAGTCCAATCGGAGTAGTAACCGCTAGCGCAAAAGCGCCTGGAATTGAGTGGTTTACGTGAATAAATTCCACTGTAAAACAGCCGATTTTTACGACGTTGCCAGGGTTTACTGCGTGCGATTTCATTTTAACACGTGGGAATTCACGCAATTTGTTTTCAATAAAAGCGATACTCAGCTTACTTGCGTAAACGGGCGCTTTTACATCATCGAGAAAGTATGGCAAACTACCAATGTGGTCCTCGTGTGCGTGAGTAATACAAATACCCTTAATCATATCTTTGTGCGTTTTTAGCCACGACATATCAGGGATAACCAAGTCCACACCTGGCATATCAGGTTCAGCAAATCCGACACCGCAGTCGATTACCAAAATATCGTCACCGAAACGCAGAGCGGTTATATTGTCGCCGACTTTACCAACACCGCCGAAAAACATTACTTCAAGTCCTTTCCCGCTTCTTTGTCTGCGGTTAACTTTTGGTTTAGATTCTGTAGCAGGCTTCTTGCTCGCTGGTTTGCGTTGCTTAAATGTGCGGATATTCGGGTTGGAATTCTCCTCGCTCTCGTTTGTAAGTTCAATCACCGCTTTCGCAAAAGACCTACGTGATTTTTTTGTAATATATTTTTTTGTTACGACAGGTGTAGAAGTACTTGTTGCGGAATTTCCTGCCGTAATATTATTTTCTGCCCCGCCCTGTTGTGTATTTTCGTTCAATTTAAATTTCTCCTTTTAATCTATTAAATTATATCTTTCAAAGAATTGATATTCTCTAAAGTTTCTTTCTTTTTTGATGCGACGATAACATCGTCATCTACGTAAAATTTCAGCCCGTTTAGGTAGAAGTAAATTACCATATTCAAAAGGTTGCAAAAGACTATTCCTGCGGGAATTATCAGCACAAGTCCCACCGAAGCGGTCAAAATTATAGCAGCAATCGTCACAGCAATAATAATTAACGTAAGAATAAATTGTCTGCCGTAAATTTTGCCGAAATTCTTGAAAACATCAGGCAAACAATAACCCAACGACTCCCAAGTTTCTGTATTCTGCACAATAATACAAGGCGCCCACGCACAAACTAACGTCCTCTTGAGAGCGATTAGCACAGTAGCCACCAAAATCACTACAAACGGCGCAATCGTCAGCACCCAAACACTGCTTGCTGTGTACATCATTAAGCACCCATAAAGCGCAATCACAATCACAAAGTTAATCGGCAAAACTACCAAAAGTTTGGATAATTGCAATTTCACTGAGCGCACAATGTTACGAATAAAGCAACTTGTAAAGCCCATTTTGGTGCTGCTACCCATATAACTATACAAGCAGTCCGCAATAGCAAGTTCGCCAAGCCCGTAAAGGAAGCTTCCCAATACGCCCCAAATTAAGAAAATCGCAATCGCAAACGGCAACATTGTGCCAATATTTGCAGAAATTATGTTGATTATGTCTATTATCAAGTCCGAAACCGAACCCAAGACCGCCCCTAACTGAATATTTGCGACGTTGCCCGTGAAAATGTCAAAAATTCTGTCAAAGCACCCCGCTTCAGACAATCTTTGAATAAACGGCATACAAATCGCAAGTGAAAGCCCGCCAAGTAGCAACGTACAAATTATAACATACACCATTACTTGCCAAACCAAACCGCCGTTGCGTAAAAATAACTTCATTGAATCAGTTGTTATCATCATTATTCCCCTTAACGCATTTCGTAATACTTGAGAGTGTCTTTTCTTGCCAAGTCGTTTCGCTCAAAAAACATCGTCATACTATTCACGCACACCAACGGCATAAATAGTAAAATTGATATTATACTACCGACGCAAGCAAGGTTTATAAATGCAAAAACTTGCATAATCGCAAAGCAAATCAACAACCCCACAACTTCTATAAACCACGCCTTACTACTTCCGAGTGGCACCGCCCTACTTGCATTTGATAGCCCCACCAAAAGCGGTGCATTATTAATCAGCATATCAATCGTAGCATAACCGAAGAGGTTGAACATCCTCCCCAACAGCACGCATAAACCTATCGCAATTACATAGTTAAAGACAATCGCTACTGCATTACCGCCACACAAAAAATGCACAAACAACATTAGTAAAGACAGCAAAAATTCAAGCACAAAAGCAAACACAAACAACGCAAAAGTAGCTTTCGCCACACCAATTACATTGTTGTTTAAACTAAAAGTACTCGTAAACGACGGCTTGCCCATTCTAAAGTGGCTTTCGATAAACCCTAATGTTAAACTGGTAAAAATTATCACCAAAATCAGTCCGATAGCCAAATAAAACAGACTCCACCAGCTACCGAAAAACAAATTCACAAAGAAATCGCCATAATTATTTAATGTGAGGTTATGATATTCAAAAGCAAACTCAAATATCCCGAAAGGCTTCAGCAACATTCCCACGAACACAGCAGGAATAATGGCGAAAACAACGAGATACGGAAAGTTCTTGAAATAATAGCCTAACACATTTTTCACATATTCCATATTTACCCCTTATGTTAATAATTTACTCATTTTGCCGAGCAAAGCATACACATCTCATAGCAAGCAACTCCCAAGCGTTTCCGTCGAAATTTCTCCGCCGTAGAATTACCGCTCGCCACAATTTCAATACAAAATCACATAAAAATGTGCATTACAACCACTATTCTGTTTTTTATTATAGCACACTTTTTATTAAATTTCAAGGATAAAACACAATTTTTTTTGACAAATCACAAATTTACTTAAAAGATGATGTTGTTGTTTAGATACAAGGGGGGCTTGGTGCGTGCGTTCGGCACGAACGCACACCGTCCCGCACAAGCGGGACGCAATACGCTTTCAGCGTATGCACCAAGCCCCCGCCCCCGTTCTATTATTGAGGTGCAGGACACTGCGTATAATTATATAATGATTTTCGCTTTTGCTATTTTTTGGTTCGTTACGCTCACAACTCCCTCGAATATATGCTTATAAAAAACAATTCACTGTTACTCGTCACTTAAAAATTTGCGAAAAGTGATATAAATTTGTTGCATTTAAAATTACTTTGTATTATAATAAAGCTATGGAAAAAAGTATTAAGATTTTAGTTATTAGTAACACGAGGGGCAACACTGGTCCGATTTGGACAGCGATTGACAAAGAACACCCCGATGTAATTTTTCACTTGGGCGATGGCATCAAAGATTTGGCTGACGTAAATTTTACCGGCAAAATCTACGTTGTTCGTGGTAGCGGAGATTTTGTCAAACACAAACGTATCCCGTTTGCCACAAGAATTAGCTTTGGTCACGAATTTATGCTGTTGACTCACGGCGACAACTATTTCGCAAAGGACCGACAAAAGCTATGCAATTTCGCCTCAGCGCAAGGGGCGACAATGGTTCTTTTCGGCAATGATGATGAACCCGCTTATTTTGAGCTAAACGGCATAAAATTTGTATGTCCAGGTTCTCTTTGTGACCGAATGACAGCGACTTACGTCATTATTGAAATCGACGAAGATGGCAACCTTGATATTCAACACCACAGGCTGATTGACGAATAATTCCCCCCTTAATTTGTGTGTGAGATTATGCAAAATCACTTAAAACAAAACACGCCCTTTGGGGTGTGTTTTTTACTACGCAATAGCGTCAAAATTTTCAGGAGCACTTGTGGATATAATGGCACTTTGATAGTAAGGTGCGTAATTTTCGAAATTCGACTTGCCACCCGTTCGCCCACTGCTACCGACGTGATAAATGAAATGAAAACAAATGAAAATTGACACGAAAGCAATCAGCATACCAATTACTATGCCCAAGATTGTTCGCACAAAGAAGCTTGTCGACTGCCTTTGATTCATATTCATTTCGCTATAATTTGCCTTTTCTTCAGGCCTCAAACGTCTTTTCTTTTTTCTACGCATTTAATTCGCCTTCTTTTTACAAAATTCCGCCCCTCAACAAACAAGCATTATCTAATCTTATAGAATTCCGCAACACGATTACCCAATTCCATATAGTAAAAACGAACACTTTTTACCGAATGCAAAAGGTTGTTCAAGCTGATTAACAGTGCGTTAAAAATCTTGAGATTTTGCATTTCAATCGCCTCAAACATCGCATTTATAGTGATATTCAAGTCTGCCAAGCGGTCGGGCTTGATTTTACTATCTAGCGCAATCGTGTCCCGAATTTGCACCAAAATCGTATTCACGTCGTCAAAAAATTCATCCACGACATCAACAGGTTCGCTCGCTCCCGTACAATCTTCACAATCACAACAATCGCACTCGTCCTCGCAATCACAATCACAATCACAATCATCTTCACAATCAGCACAGTGGCAAACGTCTGATTCGCTATCGTTATTTGCATTTACCCAATCGCACAAGTAGTGGCAAAACGGGTCAATTAACTCGTTGTTAAACCGCTCAAAACTCTCCGCTAAAGTATCAGCTTTGCAATATTGATCCACGAATTCCTGCAAATCTAACCGCCTTGCGTCAATTTCACTCAACAAACTAAACACAAAGGCGATAATTTTGCGAGGTTCGGACGGCAACAATTCCCGAGAATTACTGCGAGTAAGATTTTCAAGTTCGTTCAAAAAGTTGTAGCCGACCAGCGTTTCCCCCACAACCTCAACTAAAATCGGGTTGGACACGATACTGCGCAAAATCGCACTAACCTTTGCGTCAGCCAAAATGATTTTTGACTCCTTTAACTCCTTGCACGCATTTACGAATTCCTCAAAAGTTTCTTTTGTAGCCATTACTTAAACTCCTATTTTTAGACTATACTATAACTATATCACAATTTAACCAAAAACAAAAACGTTTTGCAAGAATTTTAAGAAATTTTTTGAAATTAAATGTATTTTGGTTGCGTAATGCCGTATTCGTGTGTTATAATTGAAGTATTGATTAGGAGGCTTATCGTGAAACTAGAATTTAGCAACGATGATTTTCAAACAAAGCTTATGCTACTTTATATGCTTGAGCAAATTGAAATCCCACTAAGCGAGCAATTTATACTCGATATTTGTACCACTCGCAACGATTGGATTAATTATATGGAATGCGTGAGCGTTTTTCACGACTTGTTGCGTGACGGGTTTATTTACACCCCCGATTCTCTAGATAACAAGCGTTGCAGATACACCCTCACAGCAAAGGGTCGTAGCGGTCTCAGTATTTATTATGAGGAAGTTCCTGAAGATTTACGCAAATCAATCAGTGAATTTTGCAAGACAAATCGTATGTATTTCAAGCGCTTGCAAGAGTATGTCGCTGATTTTAGCAAAAATAGTGACGGCTCTTATCTCGTCGTATTGCAAATTATTGAAACGACCAACAGCGAGCCGATGTTTGAGATAAAAATCAATATGCAAACCCGAGCCGATGCGGTCAAGGCGGTGGAAATTTGGACAACCAAAGCGCCGAATTTTTACGAATTCGTGTACACGAATCTCTTAAGTTAGCCTCCCGCCCGATTTAAAAGGATATAGTCCTTTTATTTTTTTATCCCAATTTTAAGTAAACACCCAAATTTGATAAAGTATAGAAGTCAATCTCTACAAAAACGGGGGGGCTTGGTGCGTGCGTTCGTGCCGAACGCACCCCGCCCCGCAAAAGCGGGGCAAATACGCTGAAAGCGTATGCACCAAGCCCTCTAGTTCTATAAATCAAAGACACACCGCAGTATCCAACTCACACAAACTGATTTGGCAATATAAAACTAACCCCACTCCAAACGGGTGAGATTTTTGGATACGATTTATGCTATTCTTATGGGAAAACAGTTACAACTGCAACGAGAACGGCACAAAAACTTGCCATAATTGTTGCGAATTTACTCCAAAAAGCCTTGTTCTTGGGACAAATAATGTGAAATTTCATAATAACGCCCTCCTAAATATCGACTTAATTTTATCACAAACTTCCGCAAATTCAAAACAATTTAGCCCGCTTTTTTAAAATTTCTATTTTTTTGTCACCCTCGCAACCAAACAAAAAAGAGCGAGGTCAAAACCTCGCTCTTTCCCCAACGAAAAATCTATTCGTACGAATTTTGTCATATAATAACTCTACTAGGCAGAAGGAGTCACTACTTTATTAGGTTCCATCTTAGTACCACCTACAGTTACAGTACCGAGTGTAGCATTGTTGTAGTTAACATACAAAATGTTCAAGTTAACCTTTGACTCCTCACTCTCAGCCTCAACCTTTTCGTACTTAACATCACCAGAAACTGTCACATTAGGAACATCTTCGGCACCCAACCAGTCACAAGCTTCTATAACGATTACGTCACCAGTAGAGCAACAACCATTGTCATAATGCTTAAATTCTGAACCCGTCCACCAAGCCTTAAACGTACCACCATTGATTGTAGTGTTACCACTCTTAATGTAAAGAGCTGTCGCACCATAAAGCGTAGCACCGGTAATATTTACAGTGTCGTTATTTGCAACATACAACGCAACTGTAGCTTTTGAAGTAATATCAGCATCGCTATTGATTGCCAATGTTACACCACCTTCGTCTTTATAAGGGCTAGTACTTACACCATTTGAGTAAGAATAAATCTTACCGTTAATTACCACATTTGATTGCTTGAAAGCAAACACACCTTGAGCGTTAGAATAGATTGAAGCACCTTTCTCCATATTAAATGTTGAGTGGTCAACAATAACTGCTGTTGCCAATCCATTTCTAAGGTCACCAATATAATCAGCCTTTGAACCAGATGCCATTGTCATTTTTGCACCGTCAAACAGGCCTACTGCCGCATTAAGAACGTTAGTCTCTACTACAGCACACTTGTTAATAACTTGTGTTCCATTTCCCAGCACAACTTGTGGGTGATACAACTCTTTATCATTTACATCACCAGCAACAAAGACAGTCAAAGGATAATCTGTTGTTGTAGCAACAACTTTGTCTAGTGTCAAGATACCGTTGTGGTCTTTTACCCACGCAACCCAATACTTTGACTCGATTGCACCATTTGTAATAGTAAACTTTGGAGCAGTGTTGCTCTCGCTTGCACAAACATCAAAGAACTTATCACCCTTTAATGTGAATCCACCAAGATCCATCACACAATCAAAGTCAATTGTAAAGTATGGGCAATCATCATAACCAGCAGTTGATTCTGTAAGAGTTATATCATTTTTAAGCACGATTTTGCTTGTCTTTGATTCAATTGCAGTCTTAAATTCTGCTTCAGTTGAAACTTCCACAGCAACATCCCAGTGAGCGTAAACAGTTGCTTCTTTTTGTGAACCCAAAGCGTCGCTAACTTTAGTAACTTCCTTGCCACCCTCTTTCTCTGTATACCAACCAGCAAAAGTATATGCAGTTGTAGTAGTATCTGCTCTATTTACAGACTTCTTGGCATCCTTAAGGATATCTGCTAACTTAGAGTCCTTGGTTGCATCATTTTTAACAAAAGTTGTCTCAGTAGCAGTAGTACCAAAATATCCGCCGTTTGCGTCAAAGGTAACTTTGTAAGTTTCTGCGCCACAACCAGCAAGACCAAAAAGACATGCAGTAATCAAAATGCTGCAAATCATTAAAGGCAATGCCCATAATTTCTTTCCAAAAGAATTCATTTTAAACTTCTCCCTTTACTTGAATTATCGTATTTTAAGAAATCTGACAACTCGACTTTTCGGGCTATCATATCTTATGTTCATTATTATAACATGCAAAAATTTTTAAGTCAACTCTTTTCACATCATTTTTAATATATTTTTTTATACTTTAATTATTTTTAAAACATTGTTTGTAAAAAACTTTGTATTTACTTATCAAAAAACGCAAGATTTAAGCCAAATAGCACGAATTTTGAGGATAAAACTACCCGCAAAATTCTCTTCTTTTCGACCTTTAACACGCATAATTTACAAGTTTAGCCACACAAAAATATCATTTGCCCGCAACAAATTTATAAAAAACCAAAAGAAATATATGCTTATTGCTTTGATTTTGTGACAAAATTTTTAAACAAACTCAAAAAGTTTACTGATAATTGTGTTTGTCATATAAAAATTTGTGGCGACAGCGAAGCCATTTTTGATTTCGAGTAATTTTGCGGTATTTACTAGATAATCGATAGATTTGCGGTGTTCAGCAAGAAAATCTGCATTAAAAATAGTGTTGTATTCCTCTATATTTAGCCCTTTGGCAGTGCGAAGTGCTAGCATAATAAACTCTTCCTTTGCGGTCGTAAGATTTTCTTTTTCGATATTGATTGCGGACTGTGTGGGATTTGACAGATATGCATTAAAATCTGCAGTATTTTCCCAATGCGTGCCGTCCATAAAGGAAAACGCACCTAGCCCCACCCCCAAATACTCTTTTCTATGCCAGTAATTTAGATTGTGTTTTGACTCATACCCAAGCTTTGAAAAATTGCTAATTTCATACCGCAAAAACCCAAATTTTGCCAAATAGTCCACCACGAAATCATACATATTAACGACGTCAAGCGGGTCGGGTTCGCTTAACTTACCCGCAAGAATTTTTTGCGTCAGCGGAGTATTAGGCTCGTTAATTAGGCTGTATGCCGAAATATGCGTAATCGGTAATTCTAGCACGTTGTCCACCAAATTTTTGACGTCAAAAATCGTTTGCGTAGGAATTCCAATCATTATATCAATATTGATGTCGTTTATGCCCACATTTTTTGCCAACCGAACAGCACGAACGCAATCAAGAAAATCGTGCTTTCTATTGAGCAACGCCAAGTGTTTCGGGTTAATCGCTTGCAAGCCCAAACTCAATCTATCACAGCCAGCACTCGCAAATTCACTCGCTTTGCTTTCGTCGAAACTATTTGGGTTTGCCTCAATCGTGATACTTTCGCAAGCGGACAAGTCGTAATTTGTACGCACGCAGTCAAGAATTTGCGTAATTGAATTTTCAGGCAAAACACTTGGAGTACCACCACCTATATACACAGTATAGACTTGTCTGTCCGCATATTTTTTGCTTTTATCGGCGATTTCCTTACAGAGAGCGTCAACATAAATTTGTTTTTTCTCTTTGTCTGCTACGAAAGAACAAAAATCGCAATAGCTACATTTTGACACGCAAAAAGGGATATGGATATATAGAGAAAATTTGCTCATATTCCACCCCTTTAATCGATTTTTAGAATAGATATAAAGGCATCACTCGGCACTTCAACTGAACCGATATTCCGCATTTTCTTTTTGCCTTCTTTCTGTTTCTCGAGCAGTTTGCGTTTTCTTGTTACGTCACCGCCGTAACACTTCGCCAGAACGTCCTTGCGGTACGCTTTAACCGTTTCACGAGCGATAATTTTACCCCCGATTGCAGCCTGAATCGGCACTTCAAATTGCTGTCTAGGAATAACGTCCTTTAACTTCTCCGCCATTGCTTTGCCCCGCTCGTACGCTTTGTCCGTATGCACAATCATACTCAACGCATCACAGACTTCGCCTTTTAGCAAAATATCAAGCTTAACTAACTTGCTAGGGCGATAATCACTTATTTCGTAATCAAGACTTGCGTAGCCACGAGTTTTGCTTTTTAAGTTGTCGAAGAAGTCGTAAATTATCTCATTTAGCGGAATTGAGTAGTCTAGTCTTACCCGCTTTTCGTCCAAATACTCCATACCAGTATTTTCGCCACGACGTTCCACACACAAATCCATAATTGCCCCCATATATTCGGGCGGAGTAAACACACGCATATTTACATAAGGTTCTTCCATACGGCTAATCAGCGAAACATCAGGGAGATTACTTGGGTTACTAACTTCCAGCATTTCGCCGTCCGTTTTGTAAACGTGATAATTCACACCTGGCGCAGTTGTGATTATATCAAGGTTGAATTCCCGCTCAAGTCGTTCTTGAATAATTTCCATATGCAAAAGTCCCAAAAATCCACAACGGAACCCGAACCCTAGCGCAATAGATGTTTCGGGCTGATATTCTAGCGAACTGTCGTTGAGCTTGAGTTTTTCCAAAGCATCCTTTAATTCGCCGTATTTACTGCCGTCCACTGGGAAAATTCCGCTAAACACAACGGGCTGAACTTGTTTGTATCCCGCCAAAGACTCACTTGTGGGATTTTCCGCATTGGTAATTGTGTCGCCAACCCTCGCCTCACTAACTTTCTTGATGCTTGCCGAAATGTAACCAACTTCGCCCGCCAACAGCTCTTCGCAGGGCTTTGCTTTTGGCGTAAAATAACCGACTTCAGTTACTTCAAAAGTATTGTTCGAATGCATAAATTTGATTTTGTCGCCAGGACGAACCGAACCATCAAATACACGCACTAGACAAATTGCGCCCTTGAAATTGTCGTAATAACTATCAAACACAAGACATTTTAACGGCGCATCTTCCTTGCCTTTTGGCGCAGGAAATTCCTCCACAATCGCTTCTAGCACCTTGTCAATGTTTATACCCTCTTTCGCCGAAATGCAAGGAGCGTGCATAGCGGGAATTGAAATTACGTCCTCAATTTCCTTTTTAACTTTTTCAGGCTCGGCACTCGGCAAGTCGATTTTGTTTATAACAGGCAAAATTTCTAGACGGTTGTCTAGCGCAAGATGAACATTTGCCAAAGTTTGCGCTTCCACCCCTTGCCCTGCGTCAACGATTAAAATCGCCCCCTCGCAAGCGGCGAGCGAACGGCTTACCTCATATGTAAAATCGACATGACCTGGCGTGTCTATAAGATTTAGGATATACTCCTGACCTTTATAATTATATTTCATACGAGTCGGAGTAAGCTTGATAGTTATACCCCGTTCACGCTCCAAATCCATACTGTCAAGCAACTGTTCTTGCAAATCTCTAGTAGCGACTGTGCCTGTAAATTCTAGCAGTCTGTCCGCCAAAGTACTCTTGCCGTGGTCGATGTGCGCAACTATACAAAAGTTGCGAATATATTTTTGTCTGTCTTGCATAAATGCCCCTTATTCTTAAAATTTATCAAATTATACATAAAATATCACAAAAAATCAATAGAAATTACCCTAAATTGCTAAAAAATATGTGATTTTACTAGCAAAATGCAAAATTTTTTGATATAATAGAAAAAATTGAATAAGGGATGTTTATGGAAAAAAGTTTAGATTGGTTATTTAATAAGTTTATTGCGCACAAGGGATTTTGGAATGAGAGCGCACCCGAAAATTCACTTGGCGCAATGGAAAACGCTATCAAAAAGCAATACGCAATCGAAATGGATGTGCGTATGCTTGCTGACGGCGAATTGGCAGTTTTTCACGACAAAGAATTGTCAAGGCTCACAGGTCAAGACGGGTATTTGTCAAATGTTAAAAGTGACGAACTCAAGAATTACTTTCTTAACGGTACAAAATTCACTATCCCTACCCTAAAAGATGCGCTTGAGTTTATTAACGGCAGAACACCCGTTATCCTCGATTTAAAAAATGAAGCAACAAATTCGGGCGCTTTTGAAAGTAAGATTTTGGAAACGATTGCATCTTATTCGGGCGATATCGCAGTAATGTCTTTTAACCCGCTCACTTTGGAGTGGTTTAACAAAAATGCGCCAAATATCCCTCGTGGACTACTCAGCACACGTTGGACAAAAGATTTGGCGGACAGACCCGACTCTTTTATAAAAAGATTTGTAACATCGCACAATATTTTGCGCAAACGTGCGAACCCCGACTTTTTGGCATATAACATAAAGCAGTTGCCCACAATTAGAACTCGCATATTCAAGAAAATTCTACTGATTGGCTGGACTGTAGAAACGCAAGAAGAATATCTTGAAAAGATAAAATATGTGGACAATATCATATTCGAGGGTTTTGAGCCTAAAATTTAATTAGCCTAAAATGGCTTTTTATTTTTACAAAAGGGGTTGACAAAAAATTTTTTTATGGTAGAATAGTGTTACTAAATTTAAAAGAGGTAAAATTATGGAACAAGACAAAAAATTAATGCACCCACAAGCGAAGCACTTCACCGAACAGTCGCTATCATTTTTGACAGAACAAGTAACCACAAAGAAGCGTGAGCTAAATGAATTGGGCGAAATCGTAATCAGAAATGCAAAAATGGAATTGTATATCGCACAAACGGAAGGCGTCCCTGTTGAAGATATGTCAGATGTTGCTCAAGCATTATACAACAATCCTGACTTGCGTATTGAAAGTGCTTTCACAGGCAAGGTTGTTTATATCGAGAACGGCAAAAAAACAGAATTTTTGGACACAAGCAAAGGTGAGGAAACTCTTGTAGTAAGGGTTAATGAATCTACTACAAACGCAGGCGAATCTAAAGAAGTTTCGGAAGAGTTCTTTGACGGCACGCAAGACGGCAATACCGCAGAACAAGACGAATCTACAGGCGATTCTGTAGAAGTTTATCCACTTGCAGTCGTAGAGCCTATTGTCAAGCATTTTGACAAATTAAAGCCTGCTTACACTGGCGACATTGCAACAAAAATTTACAAAACTTCCGTTTTGAAGCCTGCAAGAGAATTGGTTAAAGCTTTGATTGATGAGCAGGTTCAAATCGCTCTCAATAATTTGACAACCAACGCACACGCAAAGCCACCTGTTCGCACGGTTACATACAAGAATTCTTTGGGTACTTTTAAGAATTACTCTCAAATTTCCTCCGTTTATGAGGCTGTAATTAGAGGCTCGAAATTTGCTCAATTTAAGTTTGACGACCTTGAGGATGTCGCTCACAAAGTTGCAACACTCGACTCACTCGCCTACACTATTATTAGTAATGCCGAGCAGTTCAAGGAGGACAATGCCCAAATTTTGAGTAGCAAGAACCTGACCGCCGAAAACATAAGGCAATATTACACCGCTTTGGGTAAATTTGAGTCAACCAAAGGAAGCAAGACTTCTGGTCAAGCAGTTATTAAAGCGGAAATTTCAGACGATGTTGCAAATATTATGGCAAAATAATATTTTATTAAATCTATAAACTTATAAACCCCGAAAGTCATCTAACTCTCGGGGTTTAATTTTTAACTTCCTATTTAATCTTGCAAGAGAATTTCTAGCTTTTTTGTATTTTTGCAGTTAATTCGTAATCATATTATCTATGTAAATGCCGAAGCCTTTTGTCGGGTCGTTTACAAATACATGCGTGATTGCACCTATCAATTTGCCGTTTTGGACAATTGGGCTTCCGCTCATTCCTTGAATTATCCCGCCAGTGATTTTCAATAAAATTTCGTCCGTCACCTTGAAAACGAGATTTTTTTGCTTGCCCGCACCCGTAAAATTCGTCTTGATAATTTCAATTTCATAAGGGCGGATATTTTTCCCGTCAATACAAGAGTAAATCGTCGCTTTACCAGGTTTCACAGTCAAACGCCCGCCCAAATCCACCTTAAGCCGATTTTCGCTATCGAAATTTTGTAGGTCGATGTTGCCGTAAACACCTGTTTCGCAATTTTTGTCAACAGAACCGATTTCACTTTTGCTGCGGGGCAAAATCGCTTTAATTTCACCCGGCAAACCCCTTTCCGCCTTTTTGACGCCAAGCACAACGCATTTTTGCGCCTTACCCGAATCCACCTCAAAAATCGCTTGCGAATTCGGTTCAACTATAGGATGACCTAGCGCCCCAAATCGCCCCGTTTGTGTGTCAATATATGTAACAGTCCCGACGCCATTAAGCCCCAGACGAACCCAAACACCCAGTTTATACTGCTTTGTTAGTTCATCAAATTTCGGCTTTATAACCCGCTCAATTTTTGTCGCATCACGCACGAGTTTTACGCATACTTCTTTGCCCTTTTTCTCGCCGTTTAAAGTGGAAGCAATATCACTAACACCGCAAATTTCCTTGTCGTCAATCGCATAAATCACGTCACCCGCCTGCAAATCAGCATTTTCCTCGCCCAATCCCTTGTTTGACACCACAAGCACACCCTTGCCGTCGTATTCGAAGCCCCACACGTCACCCCCAATATAGACTTGCCTGTTCTCAATTGCGTTGACGCTGTGAATTTTGACAGTATTCATCAAAAGAAAATCGACAGTTTTATCCTCTTTGTTATACTTCGATTGAACAAGACTATTCACGTTTTGGCTGTAGTTTTGGTCACTTACAACCAAATTTTGTGGCATTAGAAAAACCTCGTCGAACGGACGAGTCCAACCGCCAATAGCAAAGGCAATCGCCAAGCAAAAAGCAATACTCAAGCATATTTTACTTAATTTCATATCCACTTATCCTCTTGGGCTAGTTTGCGTTTTTACTGCCATTTTTATGCTGAAAAATTAAGTAAAATTATGTTATTTTTTGACAACTGATTTTGTATGCACGCAAGTTTTTTAAACAAAAAAAGACGCCCTCTCCCTCGAGAAATTGCGCCTAATTTTGCATAATTATAAAGTAGTCATAAACTCCTTTACACGCTCAAGAACCAATTCGGCACTTTTTGCGTCCGCCGTAATCAAAAGCACTGTGTCATCGCCGTAGACAATCCCCATTACGCCCGAAATTGTTTGCTTGTCAATTACCGACGCAATAATGTTTGCCACGCCACGCAAAGTTCTAATCACGATTTGGTTACATACTGCAGCAACGCTCAACACTGATTCCTTAAAAATCGTGTTAATCTTGCCCGCATAACCATGACTATCGCCTTCCACGATAGCATACTTGTATTTCTTTTGTTCCCCAGCAACTTTAAAGAGACCCAAATCTTTTATATCTCTACTTATAGTCGCCTGAGTAACTTTGAAGCCAGCAGATTTCAATGCGCTGACTAATTCGTCTTGAGTATCAATTTCAAACTTATTGATAATCTCAATAATTTTCGCTTGACGAGATGTCCTTGCCATAATTATTACCACCCTTTTGTATATTTATACAATCCTATTATATAACAAAATTTATAATTATGCAATACCTTTTTGCATTTTTATGCATTTTTTTGCAAATTTTTTAGAAAAAAGGGTGTTTTTGGGGTAAAAATGGATAATTTTAGGAGTTTTTTGTCCTAGTTTTATGCTTTTTTGATACAAAAATTAGCTTTCGGGCAACAAAAATCACGATTTGTGTCGAGTGATTTAATGCATAACTTTTGCCAATTGCCTTCGCTGAAATCGTAATAGACGCAATCAACGAGTTAAGTAGCAAGGAAATTATCAGCGAATTCGCTCCAGGGAAGCAACTTAGCAAAATCGCCGAAATTGTTACACCTCCCGCACCGCACAAAATTCCGCAAATGTCCCCCACAACATCGCCACAAATACACGAAACCTTGTCCGCATTTTTGACCATTTTTATTGCGACGTCAGCGCCTTTTTGGTTGCGTTTGCTCAGTTCTAATAACGGTTTTATACTGCACGCCGTAACCGCCATTGCGATTATGTCAAAAAACACGTTCGCCAGCATCAACAAAATTATCAATATCAGCGCTAGCCCCAAACTGCTGTGCGCAAGCATTAATTCGGAAACAAGCGCAAACAAAATAGATAACCCCAAAGAAATCAAAAAAACCTCAATTAGCCACCTCAAATTCCTTTTAGGCTTATCCTTTTTGTTGCTCAAAACCCGAATCATTTGCTTCTCTACTAAATTCGCTCGTTCCTTTTTCACATATTAATAATATGCCCCCACCCTCACAAAAATGTATATTTATTCTTTTTCGCTCCCGCAAAAATAAAATAGTAAAAGCCACATCCTCTTCGTCATCCTGACCCACCATCGCAGTATATCTCTTGAAAGATCTGTGAGCGAAGCGAACCCAGATAACAAGCAAGTCGAAAACTTGCAAAGGTAAAATAATTTTATCCTCTTATATTTAAAGAAAATTTTATCCTTTAATTATATTTATTAGGGGTTCAGCGGTTTACCGCTGAACCCAAATTTAAATAAAGGATGAAATATTTTATCCTCTTAAAAAACGGGGGGGCTTGGTGCGTGCGTTCGTGCCGAACGCACACCGCTCCGCAACAGCGGAGCAAAATACGCTGAAAGCGTATTCACCAAGCCCCCACCCCTTTGTCTAAAGTTACCAGGGTTGAAACACTTGCATATAATTATATCTAGCCTTTCATGTTTTAGTGTGCGACTTGTAAAGTTTGTGTTGAAACTTAAAAACCGCACAACTCAAAACAAAACAAATTTTTTAAAAAATTTTTTTAAAAATCGTGAACATATGTTTGACAACAAAAATTTTTTGTGATATACTAATCAAAAATTAGGAGGAAAATTATGAATGTATATTTAATGTTTAGTCTATTACTTGATTTAATGCGACACGAAAAAATTACAGCAAAATTTGTAGCCGAAAAGCTCGAACTTAGCACCCGCACGATTTATCGTTATGTGGACAGTTTGAGCGCAAATGGTGTGCCAGTTTCCACGTCAACAGGGCGAAATGGCGGGATTTTCTTGACTCAAAAGTATGATTTGAATTCAATTTATTTCACTGATGACGACTTAAAATTGATGTGCGGCTTGCTGAAGAATTCTACCGACCCAAACGCCTCTTTTGTAATGCAAAAACTACTCTTAATCGGTGATTATAGAAAAAATCTCCAAAAAACAACAATGAGTAGCGAAACAAAGCAAGTCGTAGATTTTTCTCAAAAATTTTTTTGACAAATTGCGCTAAAAACAAATAAGGACGGTGAATTGAGCCGTCTTTTCTTCTATTTTTCTCCCCCATTTTTAGCCTTAAAAACACACACACGCTATAAAAATCAGCTTGATTCGCACCAAATAACGTCCGTTATTTTTCTACGATTGCTCTAATTTTATCCAAATCTTGCAACACTTCGCTATCAAATCGGACAGGGTTTTTGTTTACAGAATTTTCGTTTGAAATAGCATTTTTTATAGCAATATTTAGCAATTGCGCAAACGAAACGCCTTCATTTTTCCACAAATAAAAAGCAAAACTTCCAGGAATTGTGTTCACCTCATTTAGATAAACAACGTCATTGGACACCAAAAAATCGAATCGCACCACGCCACTCATATCAAGATTTTCATAGACTAAAGCTGAATTTTTGAGAATTTTATCAAGAATTTTCACCGAAATATTCGCTGGAACAGTGCGACGGGCAGTACTTTTGCGAGTATACTTGTCGTCAAAAGTGTAAAAATTATGCTCATTTTCAACTTCTTCAACGCTAGAAAACTTTACTTCGTCCTTACTTCGCACGAGCGAAATATTCAGCTCACGAAAATCGCAAAGAGCTTCTTCAATTATGATTTTTGAATCAAATAATACAGAAAAACTCAGCGCTTCCCCCAAATCTTCCACCCGTTCCACACAACGAATTCCAACACTACTTCCACAGCGAGCAGGTTTTACCATAAGCGGAAAGCGTAGTTTTTTAATCGCCGATTCTTGTAATTTGCTAAGATTGTTTGCAGTTCCCCACACGAATTTTGGAGTGTTAATATTGAGGCTTTTGAGTAGCATTTTTGTTACAACTTTATCCATACAAACAGCACTCGCCAGGACATTGGGCGACGTAAACGGCACACCAGCTAATTTTAGCACACCTTGAACAGCACCGCCCTCGTATTCTCCGCCATGCAAACACAATAGCGCACAATCAATCGTCGTTTTGCTATAACCCCATAAGTTTTTGACAAACAAATCCTTGCAATTTGGCTTGAAAAAACACTCTTTCCCGCTCGGTTCAGTCTTAAAACTACCCGAATTCAGCAAATGGCTTCCACTCAACCACTGTCCTTTTGTGTTTATGTAAATCGGAATCGGATTATAGTTTAAACTGAGATTTTTAATCGCCCCAATTGCTGTAATAATTGATATACTATGTTCGTAAGTTGCGCCACCGAAAATAACCGCAATATTGTACATTTTTCCTCCAAGAATTTTTATTAATTATATGCGCACAATTTGATTTTGGTGACAAAAAAGGCAGTCGCTTCCGACCGCCCCCAAAAATTCTTTAAGCCATAAATCTTGCAAAAATACTCATTTTTATAGCGAATTTTCACTTTTTTCGCATTTTTTCGTGTCTTTTTCGCTATTTTCATCATCATTTGAAAACTGCGAACGCAAATCATCAATTTCAAAAGAACGACCAACAAACTTCGTCGCAACATAAAAAATCGAAAAAGCAAGCAAAAATTCGGCAAAATAATAAGTAGCTATGCTCAGTATATCGAACACGAGAATTTTCCCCGCAAAAAGATAAATCATTAGCATAAAATCTGACACAAAAAACAAGCTTGCGCCAATCATTATCAGCAAATGAACTTTACGGTTATCCGTCAAGAACACATTTCCGATCGCTTTGCCCAGCATAAATGAAATCACAAAAGCATACGCAATTATGAGAATTTTCTTATCACCAAAATCAAAAATCGGGCAAAACAGCGCCAAGCACAGAACTACCGCAAAAATTCCCAAGCCGATTAAAAAATCACGCAATTTAAACCCAGTCAGGCAAAGGAACGACACAAAAAAGAACACATGCCCAATCGCAAACAGCCCCGCACCAATTACAAAATGGTCAATAAGCAAAATGGCGCCCAAGCACGCACAAACCAAACCCGACATAATTGACGCCACAAATGGAATATTTCGCCTAATTTTCAGTACGCAATAGACATAAATTAGATTAAACACCCCGCACAATACGAACAGCGAACTTGCTATAGGCTTAAAAACATATTGCGAGCAATCAACTGTCATATAGAGAATCGCTGACACGATTATGAGAAACGCAAAAACGCAATTGCCCAGCATCGCAAATTTGATTTTTTCTTCCATTTTTCACTCCTTTTTTTTTATTATTATAGCAAATTCACCCCTACTTTGCAAATAAATACAATAAAAAGAGCATATTGATGACAAAATTCAGTATGCTCTTCTTTATAAACATTTTTTCAACGATTTCTTGCAGTTTTTACTCGTAATCAGGGTCGATTAACCCATAATCACCCTCAGTACGCCTATAAATAATGTTGACTTTATTGGTGTTAGCATTCAAAAACACGTAGAAGCTGTGGTCAGAATTCTCAAGTTCCATAATCGCTTCCGCTTCAGTCAAAGGGTAAATAATAAAACTCTTTGACTTGCTAACTTTACATTCTTCAGGCTTGAAGTCAAATTCGTCATCGTTAAATAATAATCCCTTAACGCTACTAGCTTTGTGCAATTTGTCCGTTTTTTTCTTGGAATACTTAACAATCTGACGCTCAACTTTTGGCAAAGCCAAGTCGATATTTTGATACATATTATCGCTCGCAACTTCACTGCGGAATAACAACCCTTTATCGACAATCGTCAACTCAAGCTTGTAAGTATCCTTAATTTTACTGCAAACGACTTTTGCACTAGCGGTTTCCTCAAAATAACGATCAAGTTTAGCGACTTTTTCAGAGATAATCTTCTCCAATTTTTCACTCACTTGATAATTTTTTGACATAATTTTAATTTCCATAAATTCAGTCCTCCTGTCAATATATTATATATTATATCAAAACTTATGCATTTTGGCAATCAAACTAGCGCAAATTTATTTTTATTTTCGCGAAACTGTTTTTTTGTTAAAAGAAAACGCACCTAAAATTAGTGCGTCCTTTTGCCGAATTTACTTAGTCGTTGCGGAAGTTGTTTCAGTTAAAGTATAGTTTGCTGGGTCAATAATGAATTTATAAACTGCTTCATGCTCCTTTGTTCCGTCAAAACTAATATTCATTGTCAACGTTCTAACAGTGTCATCAACTTGCTGATAAAAGAAGTATGTAGTTTTCGCAACTTCGCCATCGGCACTAGAAAATGATGCGTGCTTTTCCTTCTCATTTTCCGTCCCCTTATTTAAAATATTGTAAAAACCTTTACCCGTTTCCTTATCATAAGAAACTTTCGTGACTGTGTTCGATGTGAATTTTATCAGCACAACATTTTTAGCAAGCCCGCCATAAATTTGGTCATTTACAAATTTGTTAGCAGGAACAGTACCCGTCAGCTTGTAAACAGCATCAAAACCTTCTTCATTTTCACATTTCTCCCAAGTTGCCTTGTCTACCATTCCTTTGTTGCCGTTGTAAGTAATTTCACCACCATTAAAATCAATGTTGTACATCGAAGTTTGACCACAGGCACTGAACAAAAATAACGCAACAACCACAAAAGCGATAGCAAACACTGACCGCGCTACACTTTTGAACAAATTTTGTTTTGCAAATTCCATAATATTCCTCCTCATAATATTAAAAGGCAAATCACCTTTTCATACTCTTTTAATCAAAAAAGTGTGTTTTTCCCTACTTTTGTATCAAAAAAGAGTGTTTTTTGTGGTTTTTTTGCTAAAATTTCGACTTTTTTCGGTTTTTGAAGTGCTTCTTAACTTGATATTCCAACCCTAATCGTCCTATTATCTGCAGTTAGATTAGATAATCGACCAACAAATAACTCAAAATCTTTTTAATAACAAAAAAACGCACATAGTTAGCATAACCTAAATAACAAAAATTATGCTTTTTTGTGCATTTTTTAATAAAAATCGTGTTTTTTTGCGTTTTTTTGCGTTTTTTAGTTAAAAATCAAGCTATTTGAGATATTCAATATCCTAATCAGCTATTCATCTTCGGAAAAACATTTCTTGATATGAACAGGCTTATCAGTCAAACTCTTGCAATAACAACGACGACGACGCATTTGCTTCGTTTCAAAGGATTTCGTGAAAAGTTGCTGAACTTTATAATTATCTTCCAACTGCAAATTAGTTTCGCAAAAATCTATATCGTTATAATGTTTAGCAATTCTATCCAAAATATGATGGAAAATGATTGATGTAATTCCCTTGTCTTTATACTCCTTTTTCACACCGATGAGTAGCATTTCAAGAGCTTTCGGGTTGTTTAATTCGTGCAAAACCTTAACCCAACCGAACGGAAGCAATTTCCCGCCACACTCCTTGACAGACTGTGCAATGCTCGGCATCAAAATTCCGACGCCAACGACATGTTCATTTTCGTCTACCAAAATCGAAATCAGGTCTTTTTTGAGAACCAACTTAAACTGCCCAACCAGGCTTTCACGAATGTCCTGCGTAATCGGAACAGTCCCGTAAAGCGAACTGTACGCCTCGTCCAGAACATCAAAAATTTCATCATAGTAATTTTTTATAAGCCAAGGAATACTTTTTATATTCAATTCGTGAACGCCAGCACGTTTTTCAATAGCGTCACTAAGCCTACCCGTACGATCATCGCAGTCTTTTGTTCGCCAAAAACGATATTCAATCCAATCAACCTCTTTTTGATACCCGTTGTCAACAAACATTTTCTCAAAATAAGGATAATAATACTGACTATTCAGCGTGGAAATCGTATCAAACCCCTCAATAAGCAACCCCTCACGCTCCATATCAGCAAATCCTAGCGGGCCATGAATCTCCTCCATACCCAAATCTCTTCCCCAATTCTCGACAGTCTCAATTAATAGCTTTGCAACCTCAGCGTTATCAATACAGTCAAACCGACTAATGCGGACACGCTTTTCATTATTCTTTTCATTATAAAGATAACTCACAATTCCGCAAACTCGCCCGACAATCTTGCCGTTTTCGTCTTTGCAAAGGAAACATTGCGCAGTCGCACCCGACCTTTGATAAGGGCTTTTCTTGGGATCCAAATACAACATTTCATCACTAAAAAATGGTGGCACAAAATATTCACATCCCTTATACAAATCCAACTGAAAATTTACAAATTGCTTCAACTGTTTTTTTGTTGTTACTGGTTCTATCGTGTACATTCTATTCTTCCTTAAATTTGTTATACTATATTATAACAAATTATAGAAAAAAAATCATCTATTTTGGGTCATTTTTTACAAAATAAATCTGATTTTTTAATCTTGTTTTGCTTGAATAATATACATAATTTTTTATGAATATAACACGAATTTGACAACGTAAATAAAGCGAATTAGAACACGTTATGCCAATCAAAACCCACCATTTCGCCAAAAGTAGTAACCACATGTAACAGCGTATTACACTCGACTCTAGCCAATTCAAAATCTTCATTTTGCAGGTGCGAACTAACCAAATCCGCTTGTTTTCCAATAGCTTCAATATCACGATAATCCACAAATAAACATATTATCGTTTCTCTTTCTTTCCAAAAATCAATGATATTTTGCGTTTTTTCACTACTTTTTTGCAAATTTTGGTCACTAATTAACGTATCAAGCGCAACAATCTCCGTTTTTAGCGATGATATTGTTTGGTCGGTGTAGACTTGTTCAAAGGTCGCAAGACCACTAACAATCAGCACCAACACAAGAATAGCCCAGAACTTTTTTGTTACCATTTACCATTCTCCTTTGTAGTCAATTTTTTTGCTACTAGATTGTCCGTCTTTCGTTTCAATAAAGCACTCACCCTCCGAATCAATCGTGCATAATAATACATTTTTTACGTCGTTAATTTCAAATAATTTTAGTATGTCAATCACACGATTTTTGCTTAACTTGGCAATTTTTAAATTAGGCGAAACAATCTTTCCGCTCGAAACCAAAATTAGTGGAAGTGTATTTTCAGGAAGTGTTAATCCGATGTCTTGTGTAGTCACGTTACTAGCAGACTTTTTGGGAATGACCGACATTTTGCCGTTTGTTTCGATAATTGCATAAAGCACATCATCTACTGAAAAATAGTTGCATCCTCTTATCCCCTCCATTAAATCATCGAGCGACATATTAAGTTGCTTCAGCGAATCAAATTGAATACCATCTGGCGAAATCACTATTATAGGTTTGCCGTTTACTATTTTACGCACAAAGATACTTTTTCTTGCACAAACACTTACAATAAAATGGATAATCACCAAGGTTGTCAACGGGATGAAACTAAATGCCATCGGCATACTCGTTTGTGTCATAGGTAGCGCCGCAATATCTGCTATCAAAAGTGTTATCACTAATTCGAAGGGTTGCATTTCTCCTAACTGCCTCTTTCCCATAATTCGCAAATAAATTAGCACTACGAAATAAATTATCAAAACTCTACATAACAATACCAACATATTAGTAGAATTCATCATTTTTATCGTTTTTATGCAATTTTTTCCAATTTTTTACGCTTTTTTAAGTTAATTTTAATCAAAACACCAGAAATATCCACCAATTTAAATATCCAGCACAGTATACAAAAGCAACCACAACCCGCACATGCGCCTAAAATTAAAGCGACAACATTAGGCATACAAAATAGCATAACTTCGTAAGTCCATTTTGCGAGTAAACTTGCAGGAATTATAAACAAAATCATTAAAAATAGCGGTTTTAATAGCAAAAAATTAAGTTTTGTGTACTTTTTTAGCATTATTAGATTAAGCATTGTAGTCACAGACATACATGCACCGAACCCCCAAATCAGAGAATCTACCCCCATTATTCCGCTCAGTGCAATTACTATTATCAAAAGCAACGCCCCACCCACAATATTATTGACAAAACTTTTAACTTCCAAATTAAAAGCATTGAGTATACTGCTTGTAATATTGCTTAACCCTAAAGGAATCATAACCCACGCACTTCTGCTCAAATAAATTCCACTGCTAATATTGTCATACAAAAACACCCCTATCGCTTCACCGCAACCAATATAAAATGGAATTATTACAGCAGATACAAATAACGCAAACGAAAGACTCGTAGTTATGCGACTGCTAACTAATTTATCATTTTTTTGTGCAATTGCGGTAGATAAATCGGGGATTAACGCAAAACTCAACGCCCCCACAATAGTCGACGGCAAAAACAACAGCGGAAAAGTCATTCCCATAGCCATACCATATGATTCCATCGCTTGCTCGCTTGTGTATCCCGCCAAAACCAGCATTGCAGGAAACAGTACCGCAATTATTGGCTGAATCAAACTACTTGCCACCCGAACCCCCGTTACTGGAGTGGAGCTTTTGATTAGTGGTTTATAACAAAATTTGGGCGAAACAAGTCTATTTCCCTTGCAAAAATACACAATTACTACGAAAATCGCACTCAAAACGCACGCAATTGACATCGAAATACCCGCAACAAGCCCGCCATCTAGCGATGAAAAAATCCATTTTGCCATTAGCCAGAAAACCAAAATTCTAAAAACTTGCTCCAAAAGTTCCGCCAAGCTCACATTAAAATAGTCCTGAGCACCCCACAGCGCACCACGAAAAGCCGAATAAACCGCACTACAAATTACTGCTGGCAACAAACTTATCAAAATGTATATGCAGCGCTCGTCCGCAAACATATTTCCCACATAATTGTGAAAAAGTAGCAATAAACCGCACAAAATGATCGCAATAGTTACCCCAACAATCAAGGCACTTGCAACCATCGACCCACAACGTTTAGTGTCACCTTCAACCTTATACCTTGCAATAGATTTCGACACAGCAAGAGGAATTCCACTGCTGACAATCACAATTAGCACCATAAAAACGCTAAAAGCAACCTGATATACGCCTAAAAGTTCCGCCCCAAGCTCACGAGACAAGTAAATTCTAAACAAAAAGCCCAAAAAACGAGTCAAAACGGAGAAGCCAGCAATTATCAACACTGATTGAAATAATGTTTTTGACACAATACTCTCCTATTTGTCTTCAATAAACAACTGCATTCCTACAAAAATTTTCTCGCTTTTAAGCCCATTTAACTGCTTTAACCTATCAACAGTCATGTTGTTTCGCTCAGCAATCATCGATAAAGTCTGTAAAGGCTCAACAATTACCCGCTTTTTGCCAAAATCTTTAAGCAAAATCATACAACCGTTATAAACATTAGTAAGCATAGGGTTATTTTGCCGAATTTCTTGTACGCTTGTCCCGAATTTATGCGCAATACTTTCCAAACTTTCACCATCACCGCAAGTATACAAAATCTCATTACGCTTTTCTTGTTCTAATATTTTAATCATACCTTATTTTATTAAAAAAGCGTGCCGAATATGACAAAAACTCCCTCGTTAGAGAGAGTTTTTGTTCTCAATTTTCTGCATATTATACATTGCCATTGGTTGAAATTTCCTTGTCTTTACCCAGAATTTGCCTACACGAGTAGTCAATTTTTCATTATACGTCTTAACCATAGAATTGTAAAATTGACGACTTTTGTTGATAAATTCTTGATTTTTATATAAAATATCGCAAATTTCTTGGTTTTTTGGCGAAATTTCTTGTTTTTTCTCTTGATAAACAAGCAAAGCCCGTTCAATTGCCATTTCAAGTTTTGCTTCGTTTTTTAATTGTTCGGGAATCGAAGCACTCGCCATAGCCAAATTTCTTGCCGACAACATTTGCTCCTTAATTTCTTCATCACAAGCCCCGCCGACAGCCTCTACAAAAGCAGAAACGTCCTCATACCTACCTTTTAATAAGCTATTAAGTTCGCCAAACGAATCTTCCGCATTGTTGCGCTTGTTAATAATAGACTGATACACAGCCCAAAACCACCAAGCAACAAAAATCACAACAACCAAAACCAAACATCCTAAAACGATTCCGAGAATTGCGCCTATTGTCATAACATATACCTCACAAAATGTTTATCTTATTATAAACTAAAAATTAAAATTTGACAAATGATTGAGTAAAATTTTATAAAAACTACAAAAAAAGTCACTTTTTCGTGACTTTTTTACATATTTTACTACCTTTCAAGAGATTTTGATACTACAGGCTTGTTCGCTTGATAGTCAGCAATAATCTTGACAAGCTCGGCAGCGGACTTGTTCATTTTGTTAATTTCCGACTTGCTAGCGCCACGCTCTTTTGCTTCAACCGCTTCTTGCTTGAGTTTCGCTATCAAATTTTTAATCTTTTTGATATTACGTGTGCGTTCTGCTTTGCTTGCATTGGTAGCTTTCTCCATAGTCTTAAGAGTTTCGTCAATTTGAGCTCTCAATTCCTCTTGTTGTTTCTTCAAACGCTCGTTTTCGGCATTGATTTGCTTTTGCAAAGCCTCCAATTCCTCATTTGCTGTCGCCTTTTTCTCTTCTGCAATCGCTTTTTCTTCCGCTTTTGACTTATTAATCTCTTCGATTTCCTTCTTTAAAGCATCTACGGTAGATTTAACGTCCTCGATTGCTTCTTTATTCTCTTTATGCACTGCCTTTAATTTCTTATCAATTTCTTTTACTTCTTCTTTTGAAGCTTCTTTATCGACGTCTTTTTCTTCTTTTTTTGCGTCTTCTTTAGCTTTTTCCTCTTTTTCTTGCGTAACATCGATATTTTTTGCAGGTTTTATATTCTTTTTGTTCTTGAGTTGAGCATTATCGCTTTTCTTTTTAACAGGCTTTTGCTCCTCAGTAACAACAGGAATTTCCTCTTGTGGTTGTGTCGGAACAAAATTCTCAACAGGTTGAGGCTGAGCATAATCAACTTGAGGTTGCTCAACAAATTCCGTTTCAATAGGTTGAGCATTTTCTTCATAAGTAAATTCAGTAGGCGCTTGCGGGTATTCTACATGTGATTCGTATTGCGGTTGTTCAACGAACATATCAGGCTGTTGCTCAACATACGGCTGTTCAATATACGCTTGTTCGGTCGGCATAACAGGTTGCTGTTCAAACTGCTGAGTAGGTTCGCTAAAACCACCATTTGCAAAATTTTCCTCCGCAACAAACTGGTCAGCGCTTACATTTGCAGGTGCATTTTCTTCAACAAATTGGTCTTGCGGAGCTGACGGAACTGCTGTAAACTCGTCCACTTTTGCCTCATTTACAGCATTTTCATCTACAGCAACCATGTCAGGATCGTAATGCTCAGGCTCTTTGATAATCGCCTCAATATTTACCGCATTTTTACCCCGCTTTTTGTTCATATCCTTGATAATCGTCTTGGCTTTGCGTAATTCGTGACGCAAATTTTCCACCTCGATTGAGCGAGCTTCCACCAAATTATCACGTTTTTCAATGTCTTTATTGTACTCTTGAACCTTCGCTTTCAGCCTTGCGATAACCATTTCAAGATCACGCATCTGCTCAGAATTGTCACGAGTAATCTTGTCCGTAAGCTCTTGATAAACTTTTGTCGCAAAAGTATCATATTCAGATTTAAGTGCAGTTTCCACTTCTTCTTTGTTTGTTTCCACAATTTCCTTGCGTTTTTGAATCTCGACCTTAAGCGCATCGATTTGAACTTGCTCTTTGTTTAGCATTGTCTCAAGGTCTTTTTCAAGTTTCGCTTTTTTATTCATTTCATCAGTTGCCTGTCGCCTGTTGTAGTTGATTTCCACACGGTTGGTCGTTTCCGCCATAGCTTTATCAAGTCGCTCCAAATTCTCTTTAATCGCCTGCAATTTCCTATTCGCTTCACGCTCAATATCTTCTTTGTTGGCTTCAGATTTTTGCAACTGCTTCTCCAAATCAGTGATTTCTTGCTGAATTTGAATTTTGCTCATCAAGAATTTTTCGCTTTCCGTTACAGCACGCTCAATTAATTGCGCACCGTTTACACCCAAATCGGCAAAATTATATGGGCTGTGATTTGCGTCCTCTTGCTTCGCCTTTTCCAAAAGTCTTTGCTCTTCCAAAGCACGTTTCTCCAAATATTCACGCAAAACAGGGATTCCTGCATTGATTTCTTTCGGAGTGAATAGCAATTCGTAGTCCACATAATCAGGCATTGCGTTAGTACACTTGTCAATATTTCTCATAAAATCAGTGAATTCGTCATAAAAACTATTCGTCACATTGTTATAACGCAACTGCACAATCATACAAAACACGCACCCAAAAAGCCCGACAATAAGCGGGATTGAAAACAATTGTAAAAGCACCGAAATGCTCAAATACTTGTCACCACTGCCGATAGCCATATAGGACACCGCACCGATACAAGACAAGATTGCTAACACAATCGTCGTGTAAGTAATTTGCTTGCGAACAGACTTATAGGCGCTGTTGTACAACGGTCTTTTTACACAATATTCCACCGTCATATAGCGACTCGGACTGCCCTCACGCTCCAACATAAACAACTGCCACCTATCCCTAAAGCGACGAGGCAATTTCCTCATACGATTATGGAATTCCACAAGATTTGCATCGTTTACCTTGGGATTTTCCTTTAAATATTTATTAATTCTATGCATTTGCCGAATTGCTCGACTTTCGTAACACCACACGAGGCGAACAATCGCTGCGACAAAAATTACCGCCAGTAACCCTACCGATACAAATAGGATAACGTCCAAGTTCATACTTGAAACGATGCTCTTGAAGAAATCAACAATAGCATCCAAAGCGGTTTCTGCACCTAATAATGAAATCATATAAAACTCCTATTTTTTCACAAAGCTTGTCTATCTTTGCACTACTATTATACAAAAAATTCTTAATAATTGTCAATTAATATTAAGCGTTCTTGCAAAAAAAAGTAAAGAAATTTGCTTTTTACTGGTTTTTTGTAAACATTTTCAACCGCTTTTTGATAACAACGCAGTTGTGTGCTATATTTTTGAGCAGTTTTTTCCAAATCACGAGTGTTACTCGTCTTATAATCAAGCAAGATAATTTGGTCGTCTTTGAGTATAATTAAGTCAATAATTCCTTGCACCAAAATCTCATCGGCAACGTCGGTTTTGATTAATTCGTTAAGCGGAATTTGCATCATAAACTCTTGCTCACGCAACAATTTTGCACCACAAACAATCGGTCGCAAATTGCGGACTGCCTGCAGTATTTTGCCACAATCAATCAAATTCAATTCATCTTCAGTCAATTTTTTGCCCAAAAATTCACGGATTTCAGGCTCGCTATCCAACCCGAAATCAATCAACTGCATCGCCTTGTGGAACGCAATCCCGACTTCAGTATCCACATGTTCGTGCGCCTTATCTTCAGTCAAATCAAACTTTTTCGGCTCGTCACAAACACTCTCCCCCATATCAAACGCAAAGCGATTTAGCATAGTTACGGAATTATTCAGTGCCACTTTTGTACTACTTTGATATGGATAACTGAAATTCATATTTTTTGCGACTATGTTGCAGTATTTTGCGGGAATACTCTCAAAATATGTAGGGAAAGTGACATTTTCGGCACTTTCTTCAGTTTGCGGAACATCAACCAAAGTATATGTAACATCATTGCCAGCAACCTTTTGCGTAAAACTTTTTACGCTTTTTAACGACTCAACTGCGTCAGTACTCAAGGAAGATAGTATCAAGCTCAAGTCATTTTGCGTGCTTTTTAGCATATAGGCGGACTGATACGGCTGAAAAGTATCTATTTTTATAGCGCCCGAAATGAACAAGTGATTCTTTGCACGAGTCATTGCGACATACAAAAGACGCTGTCTTTCCGCCAAATCTTTATCTTTGCCCGCAAGTTTTACGGCACTATGCAAAATTGTTTTACGCTTTATTCGATTTTTGGAATCATAAGCATACATACCAATTCCAAGTTCCGAACTAAGTAGAAAATCTCCCTTTTTGTCATCTATATTATACTGATGACCGCAATCTACCATAAAAACAATAGGATATTCCAACCCCTTACTTTCATGCATAGTTGCAACACCAATCACGCTTGCTTCCGTATTCGGCTCACGAGAAATATCTGGTTTGTCCATATTTTCTTCCATATTCGCCAAATAATCACGCAAATCAAAGTTAAATTTTTTGTCAATAAAACTATTCACAAACCCCATCACGTTTCGCACTCTACCTTCCCCATCTTGCATTGCGCCAACAATATTGAGGTAATTCGTTTCTTGACAAAAATCCATTAAAACTTGATAAATCGTGCCATTTATGAGTGCATAACGGCTTTTTTCTATCAAATCGAGCGCAAATTTGATTTTTTGTCCAATTTCATCATCGAAATCATACCCCAAAACACACTGATAAAAATATTCTGCGGACGGGTTGCTTTGACGAATTTTACACAAATCTTCTTCATCAAGACTGATAACGGGCGAAACCAAAAATTCCGTAATAAAAATATCGTCCGTTCGGTTATTAACCAAATTCAAGTAATCGAATAGCAAACGCACTTCATATTCTTTTAAAACACTTTCCTTGCTAAGCGGAGCAACGGGTAGGCCTAATTCAGTCAGCGTGTTCAAAATTTCAACTAGTGCATCGCTACGTGTACGAGCCAAAATTGTGATATCGTTAAATTGAATTTCTCGGTCAATTTTCTTCTTTGCATCGTAAATCGTCTTTTGCGTCCCCAAAAGATACATTATCTTATTATATATAGCATACGCTTCCGCTTTTGCGTAACTCTTTTCCACATCTTCAACAAGCGGAGCAGTGCTTACTTGATAAACTCTACTTGCATCAAGTTTTTCTGCAGTCTCTTTTGTTTTATTTACAATCATAAATTCCACAGTCGGTAACGCTTTTGGGTTGTTGTGTTGATAACCTGAGGCGGAATTCATCGCATTCCCGTTATTATAATCGATACCAGCGAACTCTTTTGTCATTAAAATGCCAAAAACCCAGTTTACATAGTCCAAAACACGCTGGTCACTACGATAATTGTTATTTAAATTTATTGTAATTGAATTGCCAAAATCCTTGTCTTCTGCGCCAAATTTCTCCAATTTATCAAGAAAAATCTGCGGATTCGTGTTTCTAAAGCCGTAGATACTCTGCTTTACATCGCCGACAAGGAAAATATCACGAATATCATGCACACGATTCAAAATTCCTTCCTGAATATCGTTGACATCTTGATATTCGTCCACATAAATTTGTCGATAACGACTGCGAACTTCCTCATTAACTTGCGGATTTGACAAAATTTGGTACGCAAAATGCTCCAAATCGGAGAAATCTAGCAAATTTTTGTCTTTTTTTAACTGCAAATAGCGTTCTCTAAACTTTTGAACCAAATCAAGCATCGCATTTACAATTTTTTGACTAGACAAAATATCGCTCTTAATCAACTCAACATCATCAGTAATGTAATCTTCTAGAATCTTTGTAAGCCCATCAGAAAACTTTTTCTTTACAGCGCTAACCCGTCTTCGCAAATCTTCTTCCTCAACCGACTTAGCTTTTGTACCTGGCAATGCCGAGAATTTAAGATTAAATGCTAAGTGCAAATTTTGCTCAAAAGTGTTGGTTTTTTTAATTTTTCCTAGCAAAACAACATATTCAGTCAATAAAACCGACATTTTTGGCAACGCAACTCTAATTGCCTCCAGTCTAAATTCGTCAAAAACCTGATAATAATGCTCACAGAACTCCGCAGTGTTTTTGTTTAAGACTTTGGCAAACTTGTTTTTATTCAAATCCGCATCAAAAGCACTATTAACTTTCGCTCTAAAAACCTCAATATCGGGCTGATTATTCAAAAATTCATAGATTTTAAGGACATAATCGCTGATTTTCCCTAAACCACGCTTATCGTCAAACGTGTTTGAAAGCAACGCAAAATCTGAATCATTTTTGGCAATTAACTCATCAAAAATCTCTCTCATTGCACGATTTCGCAACACATTTGCCTCACCATCATCGCAAATCGCAAAAGACGAATCCAAATCTAACACATAAAAATACTTTTGTATTATATTTTGACAAAATTTATGCAAAGTACAAATATCACTTTGCCCAATCAAATCCGCCTGCACACGAAGATAGTTTTTGTCCTCCTCGCTATACTGCGGGTCAGCAAGCAAATCATTGATTTTGTTCGCCAATTTAACTCGCATTTCGCTCGCCGCTGCGTTTGTATAGGTCACTACAAGAAGTTGGTCAACACTTGCGACTTTTTGAATTATATTATCAGCAATTCGTTCAATCATTACAAAAGTCTTACCACAACCCGCCCCCGCTGCGACCAAAATATCCTTGTCCCGAGTTTTTATCGCAAGCCGTTGTTCCTCGTTGTATGTAGGTGTTTTACTCATAATTTGCGTAAAATTTGCGTTTTTTTCATCATTTTTCATATTAATCAAGCTCCTTTTTGGTTTTTGAAGCAAAAATTGCAGTATTTTCCACATCAAATTTGTCCGTACGAATTTTATCCTCGACCAAAACGCCCGCACGACAAATATTTTTGAATTTACAATATTCGCACGAAGTTTTAAAATGCGACGGCTCAATATAACCGCTATAAATATCTTGAACAGCTCCCGAAAGCACTTCTTCTGCATACTTAAGCATTAACGCAAATTGCATTTCGGTAGCTCCTTTAGATTTTAGAGCGATTTCACCCCGCTTTACAATTTCCTTTTTCATGGAAATTGTGACGCCCGTTATATCACTTTTGTGATGCTCATAGCTCAATTGGTCATCTTGGCACAACAAGTCCGCCGAATCGTCTAGCGGTAGCCCTTGCATACAAAAACCTGAATACTGCGAAATCACTTCGCCCTCCGAATATTCCTTATGGACAGGCAAATAATACGCACCGCTTGGCTGATATTTTAGCGTTTTTAACATAACGGCCATATAATAGAACAACTGAATTTTTTTGCCCAAATAGAAGTTCAAAAGCTTAAATTCGGCACTATTTTTGCTTGTTTTGTAGTCAATTATCCTTAATTTCATATCGCAAACGTCTGCTCTGTCGATTTTTCCGCTGATCTTAACCCGCTTGTTTGTATTCAAAATGACGACTTCAGGGACAGGCACAAATCCTTCCGTTCCAAATTTCGATTCGATGAATTTTATGCGATAGCGAGAATGTTGCATTTGATAGTTAATCGCCTCGCACGCCCGCACTGATTCAGCCCGCAAAGCAGAAAGTTGCGCTAAATTACCTTCGTTTAATGCAAAATTCTCAAATTCGGGTCTACAAAGCAATTTATCAAAAACAGCACAAACAAACTTCGGAATATCACCAATATTTTGCACCCCATCGCTCGCCAATTTCCTGCCAAACGCCTCCAAAACTGCGTGCAACAACGTTCCAATATCCGTCGCTTGCATAGTAGCAGTTTTACGCTCCTTGACTTTCACACCATAAGTCAAAAAATGTGCATACGGGCAATCGAAGTACTTCTCAATTTGCGTAACCCCAGCCTTATCCCCAGTAAAGAAAACTTCGCTAGTATTATGCAGATTTGGGATTTTTTTAGGTTTTTGACGCCATTTTTCCACATTTTTTAGCATTTTCGGGTCGAATTTTGCCAAAATCTCATACAACGAGTTTTGTAACGCCTTACGCTCGTTACTCATATCAACACAATTTAGCCCCGCTATGTAATCTCTCAAAACTTGATTTTTCGTAGCGTATTTTTGGTCAACAATATATTCGCATACTGCTGGGTTTAGATCAATATCCCAAAAGAAATTGAGGTTAATTGGGGTAAGTTTCCTACTATTATAAGTAAACATACTTGTAATCGATGTCACTAGACTTGCAACACTACACCCTTCTTTGCCAATACTTATCGGATACGTGATGCAAACTCGCTCCTTAGCGTAACTCAAGTTATCAATGACACCCTGCCTACGAAGTGAGTTTATCTCTCGCACAGACGGAGTAATATTCAAGCCGATTTTTTTCAAGCAATCAATATCGTAATCGGTTATCAACCCAACATCGCTAGAAAATGACGGCAATTTCCCCTCAATTGCACACATTATATAGTAGAATTTCACTTCTTCGAAAACACTTGCACCGCTTTGTCCGATTCGCACGCAATCTAAACTTATGGGCTGTGGGTTAATCGTGACAGTCGCAACTGCTCGGCGTAAAATTTTGTTAAATTCCGCAAAGCCACACTCAAATTCCCCCAAAGGTGACCCCATCGTATCCAAAATACTCTCGAATTTCTTGTAATTTTGCCTTGCAATACCGCTTTGTTGCGTGCAACCATCCTCCAAAAGCGCTTGACTAAGCCCGCTTAAATTTTGAGCAACATCATATTTTTCTAGTAGCTTCTTGAGTGCTGTAGAGAAATTAACGACCGTTGAAGTTGTGGACACAACCCCGCAAAATTCATAAAGCGGTGCTAATTTTTGATTAATTTGCAAGTATTTTTCGTAATTTGCATCAATATTTTTAAGTTTTGGTGGATTTATCAAGTTTTCGCCAGTAATTCCATAGCAAGTCGTAACCGATTCAAAAAGTTCTCTTTCGCTCTGAGTAAAATTACTCAATCCGTTACTAATAAAGCGATACAAATCCTTTGCTTGAAGCCCGTCATAAGCGAAATCCAACACCGCAAAAATTAATTTGCCCATCTCGGTCGCCTCAAAAGGCGTCGGCGAATCTATCCAAAAAGGAATTTTCATCGCACTAAAAGTATTGCGTAAAATCGGCTCATAAGCACGCAAATCAGCACAATTCACCTCGAAATCACGAAATCTCGCCCCCTTGCGAACTCGTTGCAATATATCCAACGCAACAAACTCCACCTCTAAACGTGGGTTGCTCGCCTCATAAATCTCCGCCCGCTCACCCGCAAGCTCCATTTTTACAGGAACAACCGCCAGCGCATTACACAACATATGTTGAGTAAATTCAGCCCGCTCGGATTTCACGCTAAAAATGTTAGGTTTTACCCCAAAATTCACGCAAAATTCATCAATTTTGCACCAAATATCACTCTTTATAAGGTCTTCGTTTGGCTGTCCTTCTTCGCTCACAACAACCCCAACGCTAACGCTATTCGCAGTTTTGATTACACTTTCTAGCACTCCAAACTCCACCAAAGACATACTTTCAAAATTGCAAAAATGGAAGTCTTTTTGTGAAAGTTTGCCACCCAAAATAGCCTCACTCAAATCACTCAATCTGTCATACGTGTCGTAATATTTGTCCGATTTGTAATGCTCGTATTCCTCATAAACAAGTAAAATATCTTGCACCTTTTTGCGCAAAGAATCGCTATCCATTTTATCCAAAATCGCACGCAAATTTTTAGGAGAAATGCCACAAGATTTCAGTCGCATTATCGCTGTATAAACGCTCTCAGCAAAGGACACCGTTACAAGCGTTTTATTAAAACAAACAAGCCTGTCTTGGTTCTTTATAATAAGCATTTCGACGACCATAGTAGCGCCAAATTTTGTCAATCTTTTACGGTCATTTTCCTCACCTAAAACCATATCCGCTAGCGATGAAATACTCATAACTTTTACATTAAAAGTAGCACCCCAATTAAGCCTGTCCATTATTCTTTTTTTCTGACACAAAACGTATTTGTCAGGAACAATCACTACCTGCTCTCTACCCTCAGTCAGCAACTTACCAATCAAGTCAATTTGCCCGCTATTTGTATCTAAAAAATTGTTACATTTAATCACGTTAAGCTTCATCTTTTCACCTCAAAAATTCTATTATAATTGTATCACAAAAATAAAAATTTTGATAGTTTTTTTAACTAAATTTTTATAAATTTTTATTTAATTTTTAACACAAAAAATAGTCTTTTTTACTCGCTTTTTGCAATCAATTTTAACCCTGTTTTAGACACCGTGTCTAACAAAAAATTCATGCTTAAATTAGGGGGAATTTACAGGCAATTTCATACCCCAAAAAGTTGCATAGTACCTGCATAGTACTTGCATAGTACCTGCATAGTACCTCAAAATTACCGCTTTTTGCTCGTTTTTTGCTTAAAATCACTCAATTTCGATACAAACTCACGCAATTTCTCCATTTTGTTCTCGTGTAGTAATTCACTAATTTTTTGATATTCAAACTCACTTTCTTGTTGCTTTTTAATTGCTAAGTCCAACCTACTTTGAAGTATTTTGTTTTGCGCTTTTAACTCGTTGATTAAAACCGATTTTTTTCTATTATCTATAGCCACATCCATAAGCCTCGAATTGTCCAATTTTAATTGATAGTTTTGCTTATCCTCAAGCTCTTGTTCCGCCGACCTTTTTACCAGTCTAACCAGCCCCAAAAACAGCGATTGAATCTCTTTCTCAGATAGATAATTTCTATCCGTTTTTTGACTCGGAATTGTTAAAATTTTGCCACCCAAATTTAGTCTACTTTTCTGCCCTGAAGCAGTAATTTCTGCTGTTAATTTTTTAACAAAATCGGGCTTGTTTTTAAGCGTGTTGCGATACTTGTTTTGATACCTAATCGCCGTTGTTTTATCCCCACCCGCAAGCATAAAACAAGTCGCCCTCACGCTCTTGCCGTTTTCTAACAAAATCGACTTCAAAAGAGCAGTCTCTTCCCTCTCACAAAAGTGACTCGTGTACCCAAGTTTTATGTCGTATTTTGTTAAAATTTCACGCACTGAATTGTTACATTTTGCTTCACGAATCAGTCTGTAATAAAAGTTGCGCACGCTATAAATATTTCGCTTGTGATGACTAGCAAAATTACCAAAAATAGATAGCAAATTCGTTTCCCTTTTACTATTTATAGCATCGACAAGTTCTGCCACTTCATTAATACTCCAACCCAAAATTTTCTCTTGCATTTTTACCTCGCTGACAAAATTTTTAACAAAATTTATATTTTTAATCAAAAAAGTAATAAATTTAGCATAAAAAATAATAAAATACTACGAGGTCAAATTTATGTCAAATATCCACTTACATTTATGCAGTACAATGCCTGCAGTATTTTGTATCAATAACGAACAAGTCGGCTACTGTGAAAATTTGTGTCAGTACCTAGATGTTTTGGTTTGTCAAGAAAAATTCGTGCTGTACGTTCATCCGATTGACCAAATAGCAAACACACACTGTTCACTATCCTATTCAACGCAAATCAACTGTAATTCCCCAAAACCAGTTGCAAATACAAATCTAATCACAATAACCGATTATGGACACAATCACTATGTAATTTGCGCAACCCCGCTTCTAGTTCCAAGGATAACAAATATTCCGCCCTGCTATGACACTTGTGACACTTGCACAATGTCTATCATTAATCAAAATCTCAACATAACTAATGCACAGCATAATTTTAATTTTAACTTGCAAACACCACTAAAAACCGCAAAAATGCAAAAAATTGATGATTTTTACGCAATTTTAGGCAAAAATTATGATAATTCGTCCTATATTATGCTATTGAACAAAAAATTGCAACTGCTTTTTGATTGCTATGCGGACAAAATTGAAGTTGGCAATTCGCAAATTATTGCTTTAGAATATGCGCACAATATAGCCCAGCATGGCAAAGTTACGGAATACTCTTTTGCAAGCGGAAACGTAAAAAAAGAAAAAACTTACACTGTTTACACGCAAAATATACCGACCGCTCCCGCAAATTCATACGCTATTCCTTATGCGTTTTTGCAAGCCGTAAACCTGCTCGACTTCTCTCTTGCTCGAAGTTATCTTCACCCAACACTAAACCAAACGCTTCAAAACGACAATATTCGCAACTTTTTTGGCGATTTTATTGATATTACACCGACTTTTACGCAAAATCACGATTGTTTGGCACTCGTCTACTCGGGCAATCCGCAATTCGTAAAAAATTATCGCTTCACACTTAGCCAAAACTTAATAAAAAATATTGAATCGTTTGATTGACAAATCTCTTGCAATTTTTATCATTTTGTGATATAATCACAACATATCAATTAAAGGAGAAAATTTTGGACGCATATATATTATATTGGGTACTCGGAATTATCTTGATTCCTGGAATCATTTTTGCTGTATACACACAAGCAAAAATTTCATCAGTCTATAAGGAGCTGAAACATCAGCCCGCTTCAACTGACAAAACAGCCGACCAAATCGCTCGTGAAATTCTTGACAAAAACGGACTCGAGGAAATCACAATAGAGCGAGTTGAAGGCGAAATGACGGACTATTATCACCCCAAAAAGCAAAAAATCGCACTCAGTCAAGGTGTGTATGGGAGCAATTCCGTCGCTTCAATCGGTATCGCCGCTCACGAAGTCGGCCACGCAATTCAAACAAAAGAGGGCTATTACGCATCAAAAATTCGTACTTTTATGGTACCATTTGTCAATTTTTCGTCAGCGATTCTTTGGCCTCTCGTAATTATCGGTTTGCTATTCAACATCTTCGGTAGCGCAGATTCAATCGTCGGAACAATATTTATTTGGAGCGGTATCGGGTTTTTCGGTCTATCAATGCTGTTCAGCCTAGTCACCCTGCCAACCGAATTGGACGCATCAAGACGAGCAATTCAGCAACTAACCGAAGGCGGATATCTAACTGGCGAAGAGGAAATCGAACAAACAAAATCTGTCCTAAAAGCCGCTGCAATGACCTATGTTGCATCGCTCGTAATGTCAATCCTTAACTTCTTGCGCTTCCTCTTAACAGTGCTGATTTTAAGAGATCACGACTAACCTACCCACACCAAATTTACCGAATTTTCGTGTGAATAAAATTTACAAAAACTAATATTATACAAAACAAAAATCAAGCGAAAAAGGCTGGTTTTAAATTCGCTAACACAAATTATATTTGTGCCATAGCAAAATAAAATCAGTCTTTTCTCATTGTGGTTTAAGCGTAATTGCGTCATTTGATAGTACAATTTTCGCTTTTAGCGTATTTTTTAACTCTTCTAAGTATGAAAACGGCAAGTATGCCAATTTCTTTTGCAAGCTTTCGTTGTATTTCGTATCACCAAAAATCTTCTTTAAGCAGTATTCATTATCCTCGCCCGTCAACTTATTGATTGTATAATTATACATTTTTACAGGCTCGAGAAGACTTAGGTCAATAGTCGATTTTGCGACGAGAAAGACGTAATCGGGAACAGTTTTTATGCGCACGAAATTTGATATATCTTTGCCTTTGAATTGATAAACAATCGTGTACTCAATCTTCTGATTTGTGATTTCCCATTCAAGACGATTAATCGTAGCATAGCTCATAACAATCTCAAGATTATCGTCTGATAACACTGAATTTGCGTTTCTTTGCGAGCAGTAAATTGCAAAATCGTACCACTTCAAAGCCCAATCTTTCACCAGCCGACTTTCCGAACTATTTAAGACAGCAAAATTTACTTCCCCCGCCTCACTGCAAACAGCTTCGCTACCTGTCGCATCACGGATTTTACTCGCAAATTCAGGCTTGAGTTTACTCACGTTGTCAGAAAAAGCAGTACTATCGAATTTTTGATTGACGAGCCTTTGAAATTCCGAATCCACACCGTTGCGACCGTTCAAATATGCCATCAAAATCGCCATCGCTCCCGCCAGCAACAGCAAAAGAACGCATACCAGACCATACCACCAACACCCCTTTTTGCCCTTTTCTCCGTTTTTTTTCTTCATCAAACCCATCCTTTAATTAAATTGAAAAAGTTTTGCATATCGAAACCGAATTATTACTATAATAACACAAAATCAGGCCTTTGTCAAGTTTTGATAAGCACGCAAAAACTATGAACTGTATAAATTATATAATAATTTACTCTACAAGTTTTGACATCACCTTTTGGGTAAAAAAGGGTAAAAAAAGAAAACGATTTTTATCGTTTTTATTTAAAAACCCTTTATTTACGGGCTTTTTGTGGTGCGCTAAAGAAAACTCGAACTCCTAACCTTTGGTTCCTGTTTTGCCAAAGCAAAGTGCCGTCGCAAGCCTTGACACCACTTGCAAGCAATTGTGTCAATCTCCTTGCTAGGCATACCCCAACGCACACACTTCGCGACGCTTCAGCCGAACGTAATGCAATTTCGTTTGCGGTCTACGAAACCAAAGGGGTTATATAAACAAAAAACGCTGTCCATATAGACAGCATTTTGGTGCGCTAAAGAAAACTCGAACTCCTAACCTTTGGTTCCTGTTTTGCCAAAGCAAAGTGCCGTCGCAAGCCTTGACACCACTTGCAAGCAATTGTGTCAATCTCCTTGCTAGGCATACCCCAACGCACACACTTCGCGACGCTTCAGCCGAACGTAATGCAATTTCGTTTGCGGTCTACGAAACCAAAGGGGTTATATAAACAAAAAACGCTGTCCATATAGACAGCATTTTGGTGCGCCATAAGAGGCTCGAACTCCTAACCTTTGGTTCCGTAGACCAACGCTCTATCCAATTGAGCTAATGGCGCAAGAGTATTCGGGAAGTTGTGGATTACCTCCCAAATACTTATTCATTATACTACAAATTGACTCATAAGTCAATAATTTTGCCCAAAAAATTTTTACAAATATTTTAAATTATCAAGAAAAACCGCCGAAGTTTGAAAAACTATCCCTCGTTAAGTCGTAAAATTACTTTGCTATTACCTTGCAAGCCCCCTTTTTTACTCAATCGCCACCAAACACGTCTAATAATTACCCTGCAAGCGCAATTATTAACTATTGCGACAAAAAAGATTAGCGAATCACTCCCCTAAACGAACAGCGAATTATTTGCCGTTTCGTCTTAAGATTGACTTGCTAATCTTTTTGCAATAAAGCATAGTTTGTGGTTTTTGCTTGACTTTTGTACGCTATTTGCGTTTAATATAACAAATTTCAAGCCGTTGCGTCATCAATTTGTCTTATCTCAACTTGTACTAGTATAACCTATAAATTTATCGCCAGCATAAGTGCGTTCAGTGTGCTTACTACTAAGGTCAACACTTAGTGTTTTTGTAACTTTCGGTGTCCTAAAGCATGCTTCAAAGCCCGATCGAACATACAACGTTACGTTATAATTTGCGTAGTTGGAATCGCCCGCCAGCGTAATCGAAGTCGCCGTACTTATGCTTGAGGTACTATCCGAACTGGTAAATACTTTCTTGGTACATGTGGTTTCGCTCGAATTCTTTTTCCATCCGTATTTCCAATTAGCGTTGAGCAAATATCCGTCAGCATTTGTAAATGTAGCACTAAGGTTAGTAACATATACATATTTTGCGGTGTAATATGTTTTTGCATACACCCTAGTACCTTTAGTATAAGTCTCGCCTGCTTTCAAAACACCGCCTTCAGTCTCGGAATCGGAAGACAAGCTAATCGTCGGCGCATACGAACTTGGCACGATGAATTTCGCTTTAGTTTCAACATATGTGCCTGGCGCTAAGAGGTTGTATCCCGAACCGATAGATTCTTGCACTGGATAAATGTAGAACGTATTGTATCCCGCTTGGATATACCCTTTGTTGTTCGAAGTTACGCAACCTAGCGTGGTTAGTTGAGTAACTTTTCCGTCGATAGCGTCACCCGCAGAACCCGTAAGGAAGCAGTCCGCATAACTCTTGTTGAAATTCCAATTGTAGTTAAACACGTAATTCGACCCGCTCGAAGATTGAGTCATAGATTGACGAGATGACAACGTGGATGTTGAAGTATTTTCCACCAATCTTTGCGCCAAAGCCACATTCATCTTGGAAATAGTCAAATTGTTACCGATTGAGGCCTTAATTGTCAAATACGAATTGCTTTGAGACGATTGTGTTGCCGAAGCGGTAATATCCGTAGCGCCAATTTGCTTGTAGTACTCAAATACAAAGCCGTCTCTTACGCTCGAAGCTTCAGCATTTTCAAGGTCGTTTAATAAACGAACGCTATAAGTATATTTTCCGCCGATTACCGAACTATTAATAAACACAGTATTAATAAAGTCGTAAATCACGTCAGGGTAACAGGTTTTACCTTCGTTTTGTTTTACGTTGAATGTTTTTGTGACGTTCCCTTTACCCAGATTATATGTAAATTCCGCCGAACTTACTGCAGAGTTGTAATCAGTAGGTGCTTGAGAGGTTATAGCAATATTACTTTTCTTGAAAGCACCAACTGTGCGGGCGGTTTTGTCAACATCCATATTGATTTTTATCGCTGAAATATCGTTAAAGATCTTCAATTTTGGACTGTATGTCCTTGTAAAACTATTGAAACCACGAGTAACTTTGGATTCTAGCAAAGTTTCGTCCGCATTTGCGTAAATGGAAATATTCCAAACGCTTCCCAACAGCCATTGATTCAAGTCTGAATTACTCAAATTCGTCCCGTACTGGTCATTTTTCAAAATTTCCGCAAGGTTGACGATGTGCCACCCCGCTGCGCTAGGATTTTGCGCACAAACAGAGCCGACTGTATCATAAGAATACACGAAATTCCCTGTGGAATTCTCGTTTTTCCTAGTCAAAACTACACGATATTCCACAGTCTTGCTAATCGTGTTGAACCTAAATGGAATATAGTTTTGATAGTAGTAATAATATCCGCAATCAGCGTATAATCTTGCAAAGTATTGCGAATTTTCCTCTAGCGTTGCCTCGCTTGCATTAAACGATGTTTCCACCGTTTCAAGCCTTACATAGAATGCTAAATCAGTTTCCGCACCATAGTCACTACTTACCCAATAACCCGCCGAATCGGTGTCTACAGGTGCTACAACTTTGACTTTCGCCGAAACAACTCCGCCATGATAATCGCTACTTGTTCCGTTAACTAACTTGTACAAAGTTTGATACAAGCAAGCAACTTCGTACGGATAAACATCTCCGCCTTTATCGTAATCGTATCTAGTCGCATTAGAATTAACTGCTTTTGCAAATTCACGCATAATTGTATTAATGTCTTTTGTCGCAAATTCGCAAGATACTGTTGTGCCGTTGTAGGTAAATTCCACAACATAATTCGTGTCTTGTCTATTAGTTAGCCCAACATACTCAAAGCCGAAGTTTGCATCTCCGCTTCCTTGTGCGTTGATTTCTCTATAAGTGCTTCCGCTAACGTACAAGTAAGGGTTAAGCGCCATACCAGAGTAATTGCCACTGCCTAATACGTTTGTAATCGTGTTGTTGGAAGTTCTTTGAGTACTATCCGCACTAATCAACTGATCAGATTCAGCATTGTCAAACATAAATGTAACTTTGGGCGCAGAATATTGTTTCCTTATGCCCAAACTTACTTGTTCACTTGCTTCACTTGTGGCAAAATTGTATGAAGGGTTGCTATAGTCAAGCTCGCCCGTTGTCGTTTCGCTCGCAGTTGCCTCGTCCATAACAGCGGTAACAGTGAAATATACCTTATTTGGAAGTTGGCTATCAAGCCAATTATACAACGCAACCGCATTAGTAGCAGTGCAGTATTTATTCAAAATTACATAACTCTTGTCGCCGTCATTTTGAATTGGCAAAATCACGCTTTGCTCTTGCGAAAGTTTGCTCAAATCAGTGTAATCAATTATGCCGTTAGCGAAGTTGCTGTATTCAAAAGTTGATACACCGAGCCTAATATACTTGTTTTTACAAATCGCCTCGTTCGTGCTAGAGACGCTGTTTAAATAGAACTTGTATGTATACTCGCCGTTAGAATTTGCAGTAATGTAGCCCGAAATTACTCCGCTATTAGAATTTGTGTAGTCAATCACGCAATTCCCGTTTTCGCTATACAAATCACTTGCGCCGTCGTTGTTGTAAATTTCGATTTTTTCAATACTAGGTTGCTTAAAGCGAACTGTGTGCTTAAACGTAAAGTAATAACTTGGGTTTAAGCAGTTAAAGTCTGCTAGCGCAATATTCTGCACAACACCTTGCTCTTTAAGAGCCTCGACATACGCCTCCACTTCGGCATTATCTTGTGTAAGGTATGTTCTCACCCATTTTTCGCCATATAATTCAACATCTTCTAGCAAGCCATCAGCCGACACAAACGCATTTGCGTTCAAATCGTTGTTGTTTATCCACGATTTAATCTTGCAATAATATGTGACAGGAATGTTTGCGTTGTAGTTTAGCAATTCGGATAGCGTAAACCCGTAAATTCTAATTGAAGAATTTTCTAGTTCGCCGATTTGCCGTAAAGTTCCGTCAGCGTTACGCAAATATTCCAAAGGTTGATTCTTGCCTACGGTGTATTGCGAGTTATCTACCACATATAGCGGTAATTTCTTCCCTTTTGCTGAAGCGTTATCAAGCGTGGTAATGATATAGTGTGCAAGGTAAGTTCCGTTCTCCTCCTGCTCCACAGTCCACATATTATTTGAACCTGCGTTTGCGTCTAACGTGTTGTAGACAAACAATTCAAAACCGTTATTGTAGTTGTTTGTATCTTGCAAACTTGTGATTTCGTAAACTTGCTTGTTCTCAAAATCTTCTTCATCTTCAGTCACATAGTCACAACCATTTAATAGGTGCACTTCCGTCCCGTAATGTTGCGCAGAAATTGTCTTGTATAGATATTCTTGCGGAATACTCGTTTCGGAACTTAAGTAGTAACTAATATTCGGGTCGTTTTCCGTCAAAGATTGCGGTGTAAGGTATATAAAGAATTTATACTTGCCGTTAACGTCAAGCCCAAAACTTCCGTTTTCGTCAATATAGCAAGCCCTACCGTCTAGCGAATTAACTTCGCCGTTCCTAAGCAAATTCCCCATTACAAAGCCATAACTAGATGTTTGATTACGGAGTGCTGTTTCGTTTTGCAAGAAGAATTGCTTGTCACTTGCACTAGCATAAGCGTTATCACAACTATATGTGCCACTTGCATTTTGCTTGAACGCAAAAATGTTGATTTTATAAGCAAGTTCGGTGTCCACAATATGCGTGTATTGATTTGGAGTAAGCGCCCAATTTAGCACAAAAGCATATCCCGAATCAACTTGCGTTATTCCCAAGCGATAATCAAGAATAGGCGTTGGAAGTGCTACATAGTGGCAAATGTCGCTATTTAGGTATAGTGTATCACTCGAAGCCCCGTTTTCGTCCTCACAAATCATATACTCAAGTGCGTACACACCAGCATAATTCAAGCCGTCAAAGAAGTCGTGAATATCAATGCGAACGTTATAGTAGTCCTCCACTCCGTCAAGACGATAAATCCAACAGTTTCCGTCCTCGCTTTGAATGTAATTCTTACTGCTTGTTAGCAAATCAGCAAGACTCGGCAAACTATATGTGAATTCGTAAATTCTATCCGTCACATAACTCGTGCCGTCCCTTAATTTTACACTAACCATAACTTTCTTTGGCATATGCAAAGTGCCGTTAAAGTCCCTAATTGCGTACACGTTAAAACTCAAAATCGCTTCTTTGTGCTTTGCGTTAGCCCAATTTCTATCGTCCTGCCCATTTACTGTCACAGTCGTGGTGTCTTGTGACTTGGTGGTTAAATACTCGCCGTAAAGCGAGGTTTTTGCCTCATCAACGACTTCCCAAACGTTCTTAACTTCGTGCGTAACGTACGCAACTGAAGGCTTGAAGTATTGGTGCGCCGTTGCGCTGAATTCCACCTTGACAAAGTACTCGCCCGCAATAAAGTTTTCCCCGCTTAGCCACTCGCTAGATTTACCCAAACTCTTGATAGCACTAATTAAATCGTAACTAAATTTCAGCGAGTCTAAATTATTCAGGTCAACCTCAATTCCACTCAAAACTATGCTAACCGAATCGATATCGCTACCCAAAATCGTATCAAAATTAGCGTTTTCGTCCAAAGTTATAGCAGTATCCTTGCTAACACGCAACAAACTAATAGTGAATTTCGCATTTGAGTCGTTCGCTAGCAATTCGGTTGCCACTTTTCCCAAAATATCCTCGTTTGCCGTAATGCTATAGTCAAGCTCGCTCTTCGCTGTCCACGAAGCAGAGATTTCTGGCATTTGCTTGAATTTGTCAAACCCGACAAACTCCGCAAGTGCAGGCTCGCTGTCAAGATAGTATTCGCTTTTCAAAACCCTACTAACGCTAACTTCGTTTCTGTCCTCGCCACCCGCAACCAAATATTTTGTAAGGTCAATTTGGCGGGCTGTGGTTGGGTCAAGAGTTATAACATTTAATAGCGATTTGTCGGACGCTTTGTAAGTTTTTATCACTACCCTAAAAGTAGGTTGAGTCGTTTGAGTGGTGTACTTGTATCCCAAGGCGTCGTCGTATTGCCACGAAAGTATGCCGTTTGTATTAATTTTTGCATCATAAGGCGCAACAGGGAATTTTATATCCTTGTAAATAAACTTGTTGCCATAATTTTTGTTTGCTGGGTCAAAAATTCTATCCTTAGCCACATTTCCGTCTTTATCAAGAGCAGTTGCGGTGATTTGATAGTAATATTCGCCCGCAAGGTAATAACTCTCACTCGCTCTTGTTGTGGTGTCAAAGAAGAATTTTGTCATATCAAAGTACATACAGCCGTCACTTGTCACAAGCATAAACAAATTATCGTCGTTTTGAGTCAACGAGTAAACAGTTTTCCCGTCCACAATTTCAAGCTTGAGTCGAACGGTTTTGGTAACTTCCTTGCCTTGTGTATCTTTTAGCAAAACGGAATATTGCGCCGTCATATCGTACGCATTTGTAGGCAAAGTCCACATAAGTGAGCCATTAATCTTGTAGGCGGTGTTTTTATCCATATTTGCGCTGGTGATTTCAGTCACAACGCAAGTTCCAGCCCCGCCACTGCTAGCGAATTCTGGCATTGCGGTCGTGAACACAAAGGACGCCGTTTCGACGCTGTTACTACTTAAGTAATAATCCGTGTTGTCCGCTCCGTCCGAAGCAGTTTGGCGAATCACAAACCAAACTTCGTGCGGTCCAATTGTGCTAATTAAATCGTACATGGCAATGCCCAAGTTCGCTTCAGTTTCGTCCGTACTTAAATTCGCAAACGTGCCGAATTTCGTGGCTGTTTTGGTAGTTGCTGTTTCGTAGTAGTCGTAGTACATAACGTCAACTGAATACTTCTTGTCACTACTTGCGTTGCCAAAAGTTACGTTAATTTTGTTGATATTGTGGTTTGCTTTGTCGCTGTAACCCAATTCCACACGAGGATCGCTAGGTGTTGCGAATTTCTGATAAAGTTCAAGGTCAAAGGTTACCGTAAGTGCTGATTGAGCCGTCAAGTTATCAAGCCTATAGTAATCGCCATTTTCCGCCACATAGTAGTAGTAATCCAACATTTCATCGTTTGTGTACGGCATAAGCGAAATCGTATTTGCTCCCGCCGTCACGAACCTACTAATGTTGAATTGCGTTGCGTTTTTAATGTTCTCAAAATCGACACTTGCAATTCCGTTAGTTTTGCTTATAACCCCGAAATCCTGCCCGTTGATTTTTACCATAAAACTTGTCGCTCTGTTTTGTTGCGCACCCGCCTCAGTAATGATTAATTGCTTTCTGTTAAAGTCGTACAACTGCTCATAAGCTTGTAGATATTGCGCTTTATCCTGTTCGTTTTCACCAAACACGATTTCGCCGTCTTTAATGTTATTGGATCCAAAGAAGCACTCTGGCGCAACGACAAAAGCGCTAGCCGTTACCTTAATCACGCCAAACATATTTTTGTACGTGCTACCAAATTCTACCACGTCGGAAGCGGAATAATGTTCTTCATCTACACCCAAAATCTGAATCGTAACCTTGTATTCGCCCGCCGATAATTCTCTTGTCGGGTCGTAGCCCAGACTTGTTCCGCTTATCAAATCAAGTCCCGCAAAGGTCAAACTGTATGCGTAATACGTGCTAAGTAGTGTCTGCTTTTCGGTTGCTGTAAATTGATTTTCGCCAACTTTCCCCATATCAACAAGCACACTTTTCCCCGTCGCTATGCTTACAAAATTGATAGCAAAACGGTTTTTTGCGAGATTTTGCGCATAGTTCCAAGTAAGAGTTGTCGCAAAGTCACCTGTTTTATTCCCCGTCGTGCTGATTTTGGTGGTGTTGACCGCAATCGAATCCATTTTAACCGTATGCACGAAGTCTAGCTTGCACTCGCTTGCCCCGTCAGCGTAAATTTTCTTAGTCGAATTTGTCGAAGCCTTTACAAAAATCGTGTACTCACCCGCCGAAAGCGAACTAAAGTTAACTGTAAAATTCGTGCTGACCGCCTCAGTGTTGATACTGTCAGCTGTTCCCTCTAATACGCTTTCCGAACCGCCTTTTTTAACGATTCGCCACTCGTAATCAGTCACGTATGGGATATTTGTGACGGTTGCTTGGTTGTTTGTTTCATCAATTGTGACAGCCGTTGGTGAAGAAGTAATCACAAGCGGTAAAGTCACATTGCCGTTGCTCGTAAGCCCTTTGTAAGCCACAAGCGTCTTGCCGTCAATCGTGCAGACTGCATCGGAAATCGCAATTGTATATTTAGCGTTCTGTCCCTTGTTTGCGACAATCAGCCTTTTAATGTCGTCAGCATCTATTGTAAATTGCGGATTTGAGCTTGCACTTGCAACAACACTGCCCGCAATACTTACCTCGTAAGTTTGCCCGCCAAACAAGTTGCTGTTGTTGTTCTGGTGAGTGATTTTGCCGATATATTTGCCGTCTTCGTAGTCAACTACCAAAGTTGCGCCCGTCGTGTTAAGTGAATAGATATAGTAGTCGCCAGCTCTTCCCGTAAAGGACGCTTGCTCCGTTCCGTTTAAGGTTACTTTTACGCCCGTAATCTCGAAATGCACCAAGTACGCCTGCTTGTCGTAATCATCGGGCAGAGTAATTGTTGCGTTTGCGTTTTTTGTCGTGCCGTCCGTAGTTTGTGAACTCGTGCTGTCTGCATTTTGTATAGTCACTGTGTAGCTATAAGTCGTTTCGTAATCGCTTGAGTCGTAAGTACTGTCGCCCGTCCACTTCACGTTAACTTGATTGCCTGTCGATTTCTCAAAAATGAAGTTTTGCGGTGAAGCCACTTGCCCGATTGTATATACGTAGGTCGTTTCGCTCGCCAAACACAAGTTTGTTGCGTCTTGCGGTTGTGCAGTGATAACAAATGTTAGCACCAAGTTAGACTGAGGAGATTCGCCCAAAACCGCTTGCAAAATTCCCTTATTTTCGGTCACGCTTGCGTAATTTAGCGTGCATATTTGCCTACTAGCAGACGTCGTGGACGCACCCTCCATATTGAATTTGTAAGTCGTGCCGTTATACTCGAAACTCAACACTGCGGAGTATTTAATCACGCTTGCATTTTCGTCACTAATTGGGTCGAAAGCGACGCTAATGCTCTTTTGCGCTTCGCTATAAACTCTGCTGTATTGGATATTCTTGACATTGTCAACTGAAGTAGCGCAAGTAATTGTCGCCGAATCGTCACTCCAAAGGCTTGCAACGTAAGTTCCGTTATTTGACGCACGAATTCTAACCTCATACGTGCCACGAACGTTCTTGAGCATATCAGCAGTTATTTTCGCCTCGCCATCGCTAACAGTCACCGCATCGGCTTGTCTAATTAAACTCCCGTTTTGGTAGAAACCAATATCAATTCGCTTTGCGTTCTCGCCAAGATTGGTGTTGGTAACTTTAAGTGTAACGCTAGTTTTTGCCGAAACAACCGTTCCGCCCGAAATCTTAAATGATGGCTTAGCAAGTTGCTTTTGATAAGGTAGGCTCGCAGAAGTTTCACTACTTGCCACAATCAGTTCCCCGTCAGCGTAAATCGATGACTCGCTATATGCTTTTGTGCGGAAGTAGACACGATAAACACTATCCGTCTGCTCTCTCATCCACGACTTAACCTCTTCACTTAATTGCGTGCTAAGTGTCGTACCGTCCCCCGCTAACTCAAACCAAGCCACACTGCCGTCCACTGAGTAAAATTCGCCACGCAAATTGCTAATGCTCGCCTCGACACTCAATTTCACGTCGCTTTCGTTCCTGCCATTTTGAATAGTCGCAGTCACAGAGTCGCAAGTTAGCGTAATGGTGTCGGTTTCCAAATCTTGTTTTGCGGAAACGTTCGCAGGTTTGTCAGCAGTGACGATATTAATGTATTCACAAATCGCTTCACCGCTTTCGCTTACAACCACATTATCATTTAGTCGCACCGCTTTTAAGGTCACCACGAATTTGCCCGCTTGGGTGATATCTAGCGCAACATATTGAAAAATGTCACTGTTGGAAGTTTTGAGAATTTCCTCTGCTTTCCCGCCGTTCAGTGTCAAAATATACTTATCGGCAAGGCTGTTTTTGAGGATTTTTGCGACAACTTTATTCACAAGTGTTGTGTCCGTTCCGCCATACTTGACGACCTCAAAAGTCGGGGTCGCTAGCGTCAATACCCATGTATGCGTAACTGCGTTTGCGTCCGTAATATGAGAGTCGCTGTTGGTTGCTTGCACGCTAAATTTGTACGTCCCCAAACCATACTTGCTAAACAAATTAATCGTGTTCAGCCGAATTACCGCCGTACTGCCGTCCACGTATTCGTCAAAATTCAAACTAACATCTTGCACCGCTACACCGTTAAAAGTAACTGCAATCGTGTAGCCGTCCGCACCAAACACCGAATTCCACTGCAAATAAGTTTCGTCGTCCGCATGCCTAAAACTTTCCACGTCCACATCATCTAAATCGATAATGAACTGATAATCGATTTGCGAATTTGCTTCCGCTCCAGAAATTGCGTAAATTTTCGCCCAAATCGTGTATTCGCCCGCATCAAGAGTTGTTGATTCGTCGCCGTTTATTAGTTTAGTAAGCGAATAAACCAGCTTGCCGTCCGTCAAGTCACTTTCGCCCGTTTCGTCGTCATAAAGTTCGCTATGAGTGATAGTTCCGCTCTTTAAAGTACGCCCAGCCTTGCTGATTTTGTACTCAACTTTTTGCGTAAACTTCAGCGATTTCGAGTCGAATTCGAACGTCAAAACGTCACCTTTCGCCGTAATGGTCGGCGCAGTTATGCAAAAGTCGTTCGTAATCTCGTCCGTAACGGCCTTGTATTGCGTGATAAATTCTTGCGTCACTAACTTTTCATCAACGACACTTGCACCCGCATAAATCGTTATGTTCGTCGTCGAGTATAACGGCAAATCGTCCGTCATATTCGCTAGATAGTACACAACACCGTCGGAAACGGTCATATTTTGAGGGGTTTTGTCGCCAAACTGAATTGCAAAATCGGTAACTCTTGAATCGAATTGCGGAATGCTTACCTTGATTTTGTTCGTTTCCCCGCTTATGAGTTCATAAGAAATCTCGACGTCGTCCGCACTTGTTATCGTGTAAGTGTACTCATAAGTCGTTGCAACAAACTCGCTCGCTTCGTATTCGTCCGTCATCGCAAGACAGTTAATCTTGAAAGTGTTCTTCCCCAACGTGAGCGAATTCGTGATATTCAATTTGTTTTCGTTTGCCGTCCAGCTCGTCCCGTTTACCCAAATCCCATATGCTCGAGCGGTAGGAACGGCTGTCCAACGTGCTTCAACTGAATTGCCGTCGTCAAGTTTAACAAACTCAATCGAATTCACATCCACCGCCGAATGCTTCAAAATATCAATGTATTTATACTCGACTGCGTTACTGTCGATTACTTGCACATTTTCGCCCGTCGGCGCAAGTGCGATAAGTTTGAAATTGTAGGCTTTCGGCTGAGTCACTTTGCCTAATAACGCTTGGATTTGCGTTGTGTCCTCGATTAATTGCCCCGCTTGATACAGGTTAGGCTGAGAGAAATTTAGAGTCGTTGCGTCCAAATCCTCGCCCGTAATCGTAAGGCGGTAGCCCGTCGCTCCCACTGTGCCATAGAACGAAAATTTAATCGTGCTTGTGCCGTCGTTCAAATTCGCACGCACGCACTTTAACCCCGTTGGCGAATCGATTCTTTCCTTGTACAAGAAGAACACTGACTCCGTCTTTTCGGACGAATTGAAGAATTTGCTGTAATTAGTTTTTGGAATCGTCACTACAGAAATCGCATACCAGCCTGTCGCCTTATTGTTACGCTTCAGCGCCTCAGTTAAGTTGACGCTAGTACTATTCGCACCCGAAACAGTCACGCCAAAGGCAAAAGCGCTTTCTTTTCCCTCCGCCGTTGCTTGATAAATCACGCACGAATACCCGTCAATGTAATCATCTAGCCCAACATTTATGCCGTCAAGCACCCAATTCGCCGTAAGGTTCTCCTCGTCCGAATTTACACTCAAATTTGCGACGCTTTCAAGGGTTGTTTTGACACTGCCCTCCTCGCTCCACTCGGAAAAATCACCATCCGTCACAAATTCATGTTCCGCTCTCGCACACGCTTTTATTTGCACCCGAACGAAATCATACGCAAAATCGTTATCTAGCGCCCTGGTGTAGCGGTTGCCGACGTTATTGTCAATCGTGGCAAAGGTCACGAATTGCCCCGTCGTCCCCTCTCGCCCTTGCAAAACAATTAAGTAATCGCTAGCAAGCGGAATTTCCGCCCAATCCACGTTTAGCATCGTGCCGACCATAGAAACTTTTATCGAGTCGGCGGAAATCGTGCTTAATTTTTGGGTGATTGAATACGAAATAACGTTGCTTGCAAACTTATTCGAATCCATTCCCTCCATAGCAATCGCAACACCAACAACATAGACAGTATGCCCGCCCAAGACATTTCGGCTTGCGATATCGTTTAGCGTAAACGTGAAATTTTGTTGCCCGCCAATTTCCGTTTTGGAAATCGTCCGCACCGCACTGCCGTCCAAGTAAATCACGTATTCATTTATATACTGGTCAACGTTCCAAGTGATTTGCCGAACGTCCGAAAGCAGAGTTTTTGGATTTTCTGCAAAATTCGCACTCAACGTAGGCGCAACAATCTCGCTCGCTTTGGAGTAAGTCTTGCACTCGCTAAAATCACTGTTGGTAATGTATTCGTTAATCTCTTGCTTGTTAGGGTCGTATGCCGTCGCACAAACTTTCACCTTAAACATAGTCACGTCAGGGTGGCTTGCGACGTAATTAGACAAGTCAAATTCAGTCGAAGTCGAATAAACCGTTTCTGTAGGCGTGTTTGTCGCCTCGATTAACAGCATATAACTTTTTGCCTCAGTAACCTGCTTCCAACTAAACACCTTTTCGCTAATCATAACATCGCTTGGCGTGTCAAGTTTAAGCGTTTTCGCCTTGTAGACAGGCTTAGATTCTAGCGAGTGAAACACTGGCAAACTGTGTATAGCACGAACAGTAAAGGAGTGCTTCCCGACCGTCGCATACTTATGTAAATCGATATAATTCGTCTGCGTGGACTCAGTACTTTTGCCGTCAATAATGACGTTATAGCTTATTGCACCGCTCACCGAATCCCACCTTAGAACCCAGTCATCACTTATTGCCAAATTATTCGGCGCACTCAACCGCTCAGTACGGTTAATTTCGTCCAAACCGCCACTGTTTTTGTTATTTACAATTGCCAAAACGCCACCAACGGCGACCCCGACAAATACCAAAACTGCGACTATTATTCCTGCAATCTTTTTTGCATTTAACATACTTTTACCCCAATTTTTAAGTGACAATAAATCTTTCCTCAAACCCCTTAAAATTCCGCAAAGTATCTTAAAGTTGCTCGCCCGAATTCAAAACCGAATCGCCCGCAACCAAAGGACTTTGGGCTGTGTTTGGGATAAGAAATCTCCGCCCGAATTACCGCCAAATTTATCTCAATTTATTATCCACAATAATTATACAAAAATACAAAAAATAGGTCAAATAAATTGACCTACTTTTTGAAAAAACTCTGTTTTTTGTGGAGGTGGTAAGAGGAAAATGTCATTTTCTTCGTCATCCTGAGCGCAGATTTTTCGGTGTAGAAACAAGCAAGACGAGGAGCATGCCGAAAATTGTTTT